>JBOHCO010001113.1:0-13881 GCA_050698895.1 Streptosporangiaceae bacterium | reverse complement strand
ATCCCAGCCTATTCGTGATGCTCCGCCGGATTCCCTGGCTCGGCCCGTGGACCGCTCTCACATATAGTAGTCAACTAATTACCAATCGTGGCTGCTGCGTGCCGGGCGGACACGGTGCTCATGCGGGGTCTCGGGGGAGGGCCGGAGTCGTGAGATCTCGTCAGATCGGCTGGCCCGGCCTGGTCCTGCTCATCGCTGCCGCCGTCGTCCTGATCGCCGGGTGCGGCACCGCGACGGCAGGAAGGTCGCCCGCGCGGGGGAACTTCGCTGGCCTGGTCGCCATCGGCGGCGGCCGCAAGATCTACCTGGAGTGCCGCGGGACCGGATCGCCGACGGTCGTGCTGGTGTCGGGCCTGGACTCAGCAGCAGATGTCTGGATCGGCTACCAGGCCCGGCCCTCGCTCGCGGTGTTCGCCCGGGTCGCGCGGTTCGCGCGGGTGTGTGCCTATGACCGGCCCGGCACGCCGGTGGGCAGCAACCTGAAGCCAGGTCGCAGCACCCCGGTTCCGCAGCCGACTACGGCGCAAGACGCGGTCACCGACCTGCACGCCGTGTTGCAGGCGGCCGGCGAGCCCGGCCCGTACGTCCTGGTTGGCCACTCTTACGGCGGCCTGATCACGAGGCTCTACGCCGGCGAGCATCCCAGCGAGATAGCCGGCCTGGTGTTCGTCGATGCGTTCGCGCCGGAATGGAAAACAGCATTCACGCCCCGGCAGTGGCAGATCCTGAAAGCCATCACCGGCCCTCCCCGGCCGGAGCTTGCTAAGTACCCGGACATTGAGCGGATCAATTTCGACGGCAGCGTGGCCCAGGCCAGCGCGGCGGGGCCGCTGCGCTGCTCCCTGCCCGTCGTGGTGGTGTCCCGCGACACCAGGACCGGGCCCGGTGACCTCGGCCCGGTGATCGCGGCCGAGGTGGCGCACGGCAAGTTGCCTCCCTTCGTTCCGAAGGACTTCGGTTACATCGATGACCGCGCATGGGACCAGGCGCAAGACGCTCTCACGAGGCTGGTGCCGGGCACCCGGCACATCGTCGTCATCAGCGGCCACAACATACAGATCGACCGACCGCGGATTGTGGCCGGAGCTATCCACGAAGTCTTCCGCTCAGCACGGCAGCGCGGCCGCACCTGCTCGTGACTCCGGATACCGCAGCGGACCCGGTCGGGCGGGCAAGCGCAGGCGGCCTCAGCTACGAATTAATGGTGTGGGTGAACTAATCGCGATCGGCGTCATCGCCGGCTTCCTGGCTGCCATCTCGCCGTGCGTCCTGCCGGTGCTGCCCGTCATCCTGGTCGCCGCGGCCCGGCCCGGCGACCTCCGGCCGGGCGGCGCGGGCCCGCATGACCCCGGCCAGGGCCAGGGCCAGGGCCCGGCGGGCAGCCGGCGGGCCCGCGCCGCCCGGCCGTTCCTGGTCGTGCTGGGCCTGGTCCTCAGCTTCAGCCTGCTGATCCTCATCGGCTCGGAACTGCTGTCGCTGCTGCACCTGCCGCAGGATGCGCTGCGCGACGCGGGCCTGGCGCTGCTGGTCCTGGTCGGCCTCGGCTACCTGATCCCGCCGCTCGGCCTGCTGCTGGAGCGGCCGTTCTCCCGGCTCGGCGCCCGGCGCCCGACCAGTTCCGCGGGCGGGTTCGTCCTGGGCCTGGGCCTGGGCCTGGTGTACGTGCCGTGCGCCGGGCCGATCCTGGCCGCCATCACCGTCGTCGGCGCCACCCACCGGGTCGGGCTGTCGGCCGTCATCCTCACCGCGGCGTTCGCCGTGGGCACCAGCGTGCCGCTGCTGGCCTTCGCGCTGGCCAGCGGCGAGATCACCGGCCGGATACGCGGGCTGCGCCGGCACGCGACGGCGCTGCGCCAGGCCGGCGGCGCGGTGCTCATCGTTTTCGCGCTGCTGATCGGCTTCAACACGCTGGCCGGCCTGCAGCGCGTCGTGCCCGGCTACTCGACCGCCCTGCAGGGCTCGGCCACCGTCCGCAAGCAGCTCAGCTCGGTCACCGGCGCCAGCCACGCCAAGCTCACCAGCTGCAGCTCGACCGCGACCACGCTGATCAACTGCGGCCCCGCGCCGAACTTCGCGAAGGTCACCGCGTGGCTGAACACGCCCGGCGGCAAGCCGCTCTCGCTGGCCGGTCTGCGCGGCAAGGTCGTCCTGGTCGACTTCTGGACCTACTCGTGCATCAACTGCCAGCGCTCCCTGCCGCACGTCGAGGCCTGGTACTCGCGGTACGCCAAGGACGGCTTCGTCGTCGTCGGCGTGCACACCCCGGAGTTCGCGTTCGAGCACGTGGTGTCCAACGTCCGCGCGCAGTCGGCGGCGCTGGGCGTCCGCTACCCCGTCGCCGTCGACGACGACTACGGGACCTGGGATGCCTACAACAACGAGTACTGGCCCGCGGACTACCTGATCGACAGCCAGGGCGACGTGCGCCACATCCACTTCGGCGAGGGTGACTACAGCGGCGCCGAGCAGCTCATCCGCCAGCTCCTCCAGGCCGCGCACCCGAACCTCAAGCTGCCGCCGCCGAGCAGCGTCCCGAACACGACCCCGGCCGAGGAGATGAGCCCCGAGACCTACCTGGGCTACAGCCGGCTGCAGTACCTGCTGCCCAGCCCGGCCACGGCCCACGACGCGGCCGCCGTCTACCACTTCCCGGCCCGCCTGCCGCTGGGCGGCATGGCCTGGTCCGGCACCTGGACCGACCACGCGCAGGAGGCCACCGCGGGCCGCGGGGCCCGCCTCGAGCTGTCGTTCCTGGCCCGCCAGGTGTACCTGGTGCTCGGGGGGCATGGCCGCATCGACGTCACGCTGAACGGGCGGCAGATCCACACCATCGACGTCAGCGGCGTGCCCCGGCTCTACACGCTGTACCAGGGGGCCGCGCCCCGGAGCGGCAAGCTGCTGCTGACCATGTCACCAGGCGTGCAGGCCTACGACTTCACCTTCGGCTAGCCCGGCTCCCGGGCCGGGCCGAGCCGAGCCGGACCGGCCGGACGGCCGGACCGGGACGGTCACCAGGTGCGCGGGCGGTACCCCGGCTCGACCGACTGGCGGTAGCGCGTGTCGTCGCGCTCGCGCAGGCCGCAGGTCAGGTACAGCTCGTGCAGCTCACCCACCGCGTCGGGGTCCAGCGCGATGCCCAGGCCCGGCCCGTCCGGCACGGCGACCGACCCGCCGCTGAATCTGATCGTCCCGTCCGGCACCACGTCCTGCGACTTCCACGGCCAGTGGGTGTCGCAGGCGTAGGTCAGGTTGGGCGTCGCCGCCGCGAGGTGGATCATCGCGGCCAGGCTCACCCCGAGATGCGAGTTGGAGTGCATCGACAGGCCGAGCCCGAACGTCTGGCAGATCCCGGCCAGCAGCCGGGACCGGGTCAGGCCGCCCCAGTAGTGGTGGTCGGAGAGCACCACGCCGACCGAGCCGAGCTGGATCGCGGGCGGGATGTCGGCGAAGGACACCACGCACATGTTGGTGGCCAGCGGCATCGGCGCCTGCCGGGCCACCTCGGCCATGGCGTCCAGGCCGCGGGCCGGATCCTCGAGGTACTCCAGCACGCCATCCAGCTCGGCGGCGACCCGCAGCGAGGTCGGCACGGTCCAGGTCGCGTTGGGGTCGATGCGCAGGGGGTGGCCGGGGAACTCGGCCCGCAGCGCCCGGATCGCCTCGGCCTCCTGCTCGGGGGCGAACACGCCGCCCTTGAGCTTGATCGCGGTGAAGCCGTACTCGGTGACCATGCGCCGGGCCTGGGCCACGATGCCGGCCGGGTCCAGCGCCGGGCCCCAGGAGTCCGGGGCCTGGCCGGGGTGGGCGGCCCACTTGTAGAACAGGTAGGCGCTGAACGGCACCCGGTCCCTGACCGCCCCGCCGAGCAGGTCGCACACGGGCCGCCCGAGGATCTTGCCCTGCAGGTCCAGGCAGGCCACCTCGAACGGCGAGAACACCCGGTCCGCGGTGCCCGCCCCGGTGATCACCCCGGTCAGGCCGTGCCGGTCGGTGCCCGCCTGGCCGCCGACCAGGCCGGCCACCGCGTGCCACATCTCGCTGAGCGCGAAGACGTCGTGGCCGGCCAGCACGCCCGCGGCCGCGCGCAGCCGGGCGAGGTGCTGATCGTCGGCGTAGGTCTCGCCGAGCCCGGTCAGGCCCGCGTCGGTCTCGACCTCGACGATGGCCCGCAGCGCGTAGGGCTCGTGCACGCCGACCGAGTTGAGCAGCGGCGGATCGGCGAACGCGACCGGGGTGATCCGCGCCCCGGTGATCCGCACGGCCCCGGCCATCAGCCGGTCATCCGGGCCGGGCGGCCCGCGCTGGCCAGCCCGGCGGCCGCGGCCCGCCCGGCGGCAACGATGGCGGCCAGCCGCTCCAGGTGCTCGGGCGAAGGGTCGACCAGCGGCGGGCGCACCGAGCCCGCTGGCAGCCCCTCCAGGGTCACGCCGGCCTTCACCAGCGAGACCGCGTAGCCCGGCACGGCGTCGCGCAGCCGGACCAGCGGATTGAAGAACTCGTGCAGCAGCGTCCGCGCCGCGGCCTCGTCACCGCGTTCCAGGGCCGCGTGAAAGGCCAGCGCCAGGTCCGGCACGAAGGCGAACGCCGCCGATGAGTAGAGCGGGACGCCGATGGCCCGGTAGGCCTGCTGCGAGGCCTCGGCGGTCGGCAGCCCGTTGAAGAACTGAAATGGCTTGCCGGAGTCGGCCAGGTCCGCACGTACCGACAGCACGATGCGCGACATCAGGGCCAGGTCACCGACGCCGTCCTTGATCCCGGTGACGGCCGGGAGCCGGGCCACGGCGACGGCGCTCTCCTCGGTGAGCTGCGCGTTGCCGCGGTGGTAGACGATGGCATCCAGGCCGGTCTCGCCGGTCACCGCGGCCAGGTACGCGAGCAGCCCCTGCTGCGGCATCTGGACCAGGTACGGCGGCATCACCAGCAGCCCGTCGGCGCCGGCCCGCTCGGCCTCGCGCGCGAACCCGCGAGCATGCCCGACCGAGCCGCCCGCCCCGGCGAACACCGGCACCGCGCCGCCGGTGACCTGCACGACCGTCGAGACGATGCGCCCGTACTCCCCCGCCTCCAGCGCGTGGAACTCCCCCGTGCCGCAGGCCACGAACACCCCGCCGGGGCCGGCCGCCAGGCCGCGGCGGACGTGCTCGGCGAGCACCTCGTAGTCCACCGCGCCGTCCGGCCCGAAGGGCGTAACCGGGAAGAACAGGACGCCGTCCAGCATGAGCCCTCCGCAGGCACTCGGATTACTTACCGACCGCCTGAAAAGCTACCCCGCCCCCCGCGACCCAGCCCGGTCAGGGCCGCCCTCCTTAATCTTCAGCCGGCGTCGAGGAAGGGCGTGATCAGCGCGAGCACGGCCGCCGGTCGCTGGGTCACGCCGACGTGCGTGGTCGCGGGGAGCACGGCCAGCTGCGCGTCCGGCAGGAGCCCGAACAGCTCCACCACGTCCGGCAGCGGCGAGAAGTCGCGGTCGCCGAAGATCAGCATGGTCGGCGCCCGCAGTGATCGCAGCTCGTCGGTCCAGCCAGGGAAGTCGTGCACCATGGCCGACGTCCTCGCCCCGAGCTGGTCGAAGCGCGCGGGGTCGGGCGCCACCGCCTCGTAGGCCTCGCGCATGGCCAGGAAGTCGGCCCGGGTCGGCAGGCGGTCTTCGCCGATGGGCGCGCTCTCCCGGCCGGGCGGGCGGTGGGGGTCGGCCGAGGCGACGATGAGCCTGCCCACCCGGGCGGGCGCGCCGAGCGCGACCGCGCAGGCCACGAGGCCGCCGAGGCTGAAGCCGAACAGGTCGGCCTCGGCGATGCCCAGGTGGTCCAGCAGCGCGACGACGTCACCGGCCAGCGCCTCGATTGTCATCGGCCGGCCGGTGTCGGCGGTGTGCCCGTGGCCCTGGAGCTCCACCGCGATCACCTGCCGGCCGGCCGCGAGGGGCTCGAGCAGCGGCCCGAAGGTGAGGTCGATGGTCTGCAGGCCGCCGTGGAGCAGCACGAGCGGCTTCCCGCGGCCACGGATCTCGAAGTACAGGTCCAGGCCGTTCACCGGTGCGTAGGTCATGCCGGGTAGGACGGCACGGGGCCCGCGAACTCATCGCAAGTGCATGTTCTCCAGGGGCAGGTAGGTCCGCGCCGCCCAGGACACCGGGTCGCGGGCGAAGTCGCGCTGGATCGCCCGGTCGCGGAGAGCGTTGTCCAGCGCGGCCATGATCATGGACTGGTCGAGGACCAGGTCGCGGTGGCCGACCGCGCCCGTGGTCGGGTTGACGGCATCAAAGAACCCGTCGGGACCGTACAGGCCCGGGTAGAGCGTGCGCAGCCGCTGGATGTTGGCGTAGGCCTGCTGCGGCACCACGTCCAGGGCCAGGAACGAGGCGTGCGGCGTGACGACGTCCTCGGTCGCGCAGCCATGACACTGCGAGAGCCCCTCGTTCGGGTGGCTCGCGTCGGCGCCCGTGCCGTAGTACGGGAAGGCCAGGCCCTCCACGCCGTAGCCGCCGTAATCGCCGGTGTCGTCGGCCGTGCTGGACGGCGACATGCCCCAGACCGGGTAGTGCAGCTGCTGGGTGGCGTACTTGATCTGCACCTGGGCGGTGCGCAGGTCGGCCAGTCCGAAGCCGCTCGGCCCCCAGCTGGTCTCCGGCACGACCTCGTTCGGCATCAGGCCCTCGAACATCCCCCCGGAGTAGGTCGGGATGAACTTCAGGTCGGTGCCGGGGTAGGTGTAGTGCCCCTCCCACACCGTGAACCGCTGGCCGGACTGCGGATCGGCGTAGGACTGCCAGGTCCCGGCCATCGGCCACTGACCTTGCCAGGAGAAATCCGGGTCGGTCGACTGGCAGTCCGGGAACGGGGCCGGCGGCGGCAGCTCGCGCCAGCTGCGCCACCATACGTTGCCCGGCATCTGGTGCAGGCCCATGCCGATGTAGGCGGAGATCCGCGGGTCGCTGTAGAAGGCGCCGTTGTGGTAGTAGTGCGACGCGTTGTCGCCCTGGTCGGGCGGCAGGCCGACGTAGTACCCGCCGTACATCTGGCCGGTCGGCTGGTTCCCCGCGATCGCCGGGTTGGTGTTGCAGTGGGTCTCGGCGCGGCCGTCGTAGAAGATGCCGAAGTTGATCGGCGCGATCAGCCGGTCCGCCAGCCCGCGCAGTTCCGGCATGGCCTGGCGGACCACGATCAGGCCCGACGCGTACCAGCCGTTGTCGACGTTCGATACGAAGTAACAATTGTCGAATACCGGAGTCGTCTCGGCCGAGCAGTCGATGTCTCCGGGATTCCTGATCACGTCGCCGCTGGTCGTGTCGTACCACTGGTACAGGAATCCGTCGTAGCGCCGGAGGTGCTGGACCTCGGTCAGCGTCGCCCGGACCAGGGCGTCGGCCCGGGCCCGGCTGACCAGGCCGAGATCACGGGCCGCCACCACGGCCCACAGGTAGACGCCGATGTTGGCCGCCGAGGTGTAGCGGCCGTACGCGGTGGGGGTGGCCGAGCCGCCCCCGAACGAGAGGTTGTCCATCGGCAGGTGCGTCGCCGGGTCGACGTCCGCCTGGTAGAACTTCCAGGTATCCCGCGCGATGCCCAGCAGGCCGGCCCGCTGGGCGCTGGTCAGGGCGCCGGAGCGGGCCACCGGCTGGCCCGCCCCGCCCGCCGCGCTGGCCAGCGAGGACGGCACCAGCAGCGCCGCGGCCACGGCTACGGCCACCGCCACGGCCGCGAGCCGGCGCGTCATCCCGTGGGTCAGCCTCGCCCGTCGTAATGAGGTCGCGATTCTCATCTGCCCGCCTTTCCTAGCGCACCGTGAACTGGCCGTGCAGGCCGCCGGCCGAGCTGTCGCCGAGGTAGACGTCGACGGTGCCGGCCTGGACCTGGAACTGGCCCTGGTTGTCGTAGAAGCCGATGCCGGACGGGCCCAGGGTGAAGGTGACCGTCGCGGCCTGGCCGGGCGCCAGCGTCACCCGCTGGAACCCCTCCAGCTTGCGGACCGGCTGCAAGATGGTGGTGCCGCTCTCGTGGACGTACAGCTGGGCGACGTCGGCGCCGGCCACGGTCCCGGTGTTGGTGATCTTCGCGCTGACCTGGACGGTGCCGTCGGGGCCGATGCTGCCCGACGCGACGTGCAGGCCGGACAGCGCGAACGTGGTGTAGGACAGCCCGTACCCGAACGGGTACTGCGGCGTGTTCGGCACGTCGAGGTACTTCGACGTGTACTTGTTGCTGGCGTCATACGGCCGCCCGGTGGGCAGCTCGTTGTAGGTGATCGGGATCTGGCCGACATCACGCGGGAAGCTCATCGTCAGCTTCCCGCTCGGGTCCGCCGTGCCGAACAGCACGTCGGCGACCGCGTTGCCGCCCTCGGTGCCGGGGAACCAGGCCTCCACCAGGCCGGGCGCGTGGCCGGCGACCCAGCCCAGCGTCAGCGGGCGGCCGTTCATCAGCACCACCACGTACGGCTTGCCGGTCGCGGCGATCGCCTGGACCAGCGCCTGCTGCCGCCCGGGCAGGTCGATGTTGCTGCGCGACGACGCCTCGCCGGTGTCCGCGGCCGGCTCGCCGACCACCACCACCGTCTCGGCCGACGCCTTGGCCGCGCTCACCGCCGCGCCGAACCCCGACGTCGAGGTGCAGGAGGTGTCGCAGCCCGGCGCGTAGGTGACCGTCGCGCCCGGCACCGCGTTCCTGATGCCCTGGACAACCGGCACCACCGACTTCAGGTCCTGGGCCGTGTACCCGATGGGCACGTCCGGGCCGAGCTGGTCGGACGGGTCGTTGCCCAGCGGCCCGACGACCGCGATCGACTTCAGGCTCTTGCTCAGCGGGAGCGCGTCGCCCTTGTTGTTCAGCAGCACCATGGACTTGTCGGCGGTGGCCCGTGCCGCGGCCAGGTTCGCGGGCGTCAGCTCCGCGGTCTTGACCCGGTTGGGGTCGGTGAGCGGGTGGGCGAACATGCCGGCCAGGAACTTCAGGTCCAGCACGTGCCGCACGTCGGCGTTGACGGTGGCCAGGCTGACCTGGCCGTTGTTAACGAGCTTCGGGCCGAAATTGGTGTAGGTGGAGTACTGGCTGGGCACCTGCACGCCCATCTCGATGTCCACCCCGGCGGTCAGGGCCAGCCGCGCCGCGTCCTGTCCGGTGGCCGCGTACCCGAACGCCTCGAGCTCCTGGACGGCCTGATAGTCGCTGACCACCGTGCCGCGGAAGCCCCACTCCCGGCGCAGGATGGTGCGCAGCAGGTACGGGTCCGCGCTGGCCGGCACGCCGTCCAGCGAGTTGAACGCGCTCATCACCGTGGCCGCGCCCGCGCGGATCGCCGCCTTGTACGGCGGCAGGTAGTCGTTGAGCAGCTGCTGCGTGGACATGTCGACCGTGTTGTA
The DNA here is from genome assembly GCA_050698895.1 of Streptosporangiaceae bacterium. Taxonomy (GTDB): domain Bacteria; phylum Actinomycetota; class Actinomycetes; order Streptosporangiales; family Streptosporangiaceae; genus DASUBV01. Next base: position 4,523 of record JBOHCO010001113.1, on the reverse strand, counting down.
CTCACGGCCGGCCACCGGCGCGCCGTAGGCGGCGAAGTGCTTCACGGTCGCGGCCATCTTGTCCGGCGCGGCGAAGCTGCGGCCCTGGTAGCCGCGCACCTTGGCGGCCGCCATCGCCGAGCCGAGGTAGGGGTCCTCCCCCGAGCCCTCCACCACCCGCCCCCAGCGCGGGTCCCGCGCGATGTCGACCATCGGGTTGAAGGTCCACTTGATGCCGTCGGCGGTGGCCTCGCTGGCCGACACCGAGGCGTCGTTCTGCACCGCCGCCGGGTCCCAGGTGCTGGCCTCGGCCAGCGGCACCGGGAAGATCGTCTTGTACCCGTGGATCACGTCCAGGCCGAAGATCACCGGGATGTGCAGCCGGGACTGGAGGGCGGCCCGCTGGACCTGGTTGATGTACTTCACCCCGGTCAGGTCCAGGACCGAGCCGATCTGCCCGCTGCGCACCCCGTCGAGCAGGGCCTGCCCCGGCGTGCCGTTCGCGCCGCTGGGGCCCGCCATCTCCAGCTGCCCGAACTTCTCGGCCAGCGTCATCTTCCCGATCAGCCCGCTGACCTGGCTGGCGATCGACGCCAGCCGCCGCCTGGTGGCGCCGGCCGCGGTCAGCGACGGGCCGCCGGACTGCGGCCGGGTGGTAGCGGCCGTTAACCTCGCGCCGGCCGGTCCCGCGCTGGCCGACGGCACCACCGTCAGCGCCACGGCCGTGGCCACCGCGGCCGTTCCGATCGCGACATGAGCGACGCCGGGTCGCCACCCGAGACTGCGCATGGCCCCTTCTCCCTTTATAGGTGCGCAGGCGGGCCAGTAGCCCCGCCCGCAGCCGGTGAAAACGACGCCCCAACTGCCCGGCCTATGGCCGGCTAAACGTTTTAGGGTGGTTTCGAATGGTCGATGAGAGGAGAACCTGGGATGTGCGGGATCGTCGGATGGGTCGATTTCTCCCGGAGCCTGGCCGGCCAGCGGGCCGCCGCCGAGGCCATGACGGCCACCATGACCTGCCGCGGGCCAGACGCTGGCGGGGTGTGGGCCGGCGACCACGCGCTGATCGGCCACCGGAGGCTGGCCGTGGTGGACCTCCCCGGCGGCATCCAGCCGATGAGCGACGCGAGCGCGGTGCTCACCTTCAGCGGGGAGATCTACAACTTCCGCGAGTTACGCCGCGAGCTTGAGGGCTACGGCCATGCGTTCCGGACCAGGTCGGACACCGAGGTGCTGCTGCGGGCGTGGCTGCAGTGGGGCGAGCACTGCCTGCCGCGGCTGAACGGCATGTTCGCCTTCGCGATCTGGGACCGGGCCCGCGAGGAGCTGTTCCTGGCCAGGGACCGGCTGGGGGTGAAGCCGCTGTGCTTCGCCCGCACCCCGGATGGCGTGCTGTTCGGGTCGGAGCCGAAGGCGATCCTCGCCCATCCTGGCTTCCGGGCCGAGCTGGATGCCGACGGCATCGGCGAGCTGCTCGCCCCGATCGGGGCCCGCACGCCCGGGCACGGCGTCTACCGGGGGCTGAGCGAGGTCCGGCCGGGCTGCCTGGTCCGGGTCAGCCGGACGGGCCTGACCTCGCGGGCCTACTGGGAGCTGGGCGCCTGGCCGCACGCCGACGACGAGGCCGCCACCATCAGCCGGGTGCGGGAGCTGCTGACCGACATCGTTGACCGGCAGCTCGTGGCGGACGTGCCGCTGTGCACCCTGCTGTCCGGCGGGCTGGACTCCAGTGCCCTGACCGCGCTGGCGGCCAGCACACTGGAGCGGGACGGGCGCGGCAAGCTCGACACCTTCTCGGTCGACTTCCCGCGCAGCCAGGATGGCTTCCAGCCGGACCCGTTCCGGCCCAGCCATGACGAGCCGTTCGCCCGGCAGGTGGCCCGGCATACCGGGACCCGGCACTCCACCATCCTGCTGGACGCGGCCGAGCTGACCGCGGCCGCCCACCGGCCGCGGCGGGCTCATGACCTGCCCGTCGCCGGCGACCTGTACACGTCGATGTACCTGCTGTTCCGCGCCCTGCGCGAGCGCTCCACCGTGGCGTTGTCGGGCGAGTCAGCGGACGAGGTGTTCGGCGGGTACGCGTGGTACCACAACCCGGCCATGCTCGCCGCGCCCACCTTCCCCTGGGTGGCCGGCTCGTGGGCGCCGGTACTGCGGCCGGAGGTGGACGCGGCCGTGCGACTGGACGAGCGCTCCGCTCAGCGGTACTCAGACGCCCAGGCCGAGGTGCCCCGGCTGGCTGGCGAGGATGCCGCCGAGCAGCGAATCCGGGAGGTGCTCTATCACGGGCTGACCCGCTGGCTGCCGCTGCTGCTGGACCGCAAGGACCGGCTCAGCATGGCGGTCGGCCTCGAGGTGCGCGTGCCCTTCTGCGATCACCGCCTGGTCGAGTACGTGTTCAACGTGCCCTGGTCCCTCAAGCAGGTGGGCGGGATCGAGAAAGGCCTGCTGCGCCGGGCCTCGGCCGACCTGCTGCCACCGGAGATCGTCGCCCGCCGCAAGAGCATCTACCCGGCCAGCACCGACCCCGCCTACGCCCAGGCGGTCCAGGACCAGATGAACGGCCTGCTCAGCCAGCCCGGCGCGCCGCTGTTCGAGATCCTCGAGCGCGTCCGGCTGGCCGCGGCATTCCGCGCGAACCCGGCCCTGCCTGGCCTGATGGGGATACAGCCGAGCCCGTGGGCGCCGGCCGCCTTCCTGCTGGATGCGAACGCCTGGCTGACGGAATACCAGGTCGCCCTGGTCTGACCGCGGGGCTGGCGCGGCCCAGGGCGGTTAGCGGGCCGGGGCGTCCGCTGGCTCGGGCCGGCCGAATGCCCCGTGGGCCGCGTGAAACAGTCCCATCACCAGGACGCCGAGCGCGGCCGAGCCGAGGGACCAGCCCGGATGCCGGCCGACGTGAGCAAAGTAGAAGAGCAGCGCCGCCACGACGAGCGCCGCCCAGCCGGCGACGAAGTTGGGCACCGGCCCGTTGCCGAGCGAGCACGGATACCGGCGCTTCGTGATGCCCCGCGTGAAGTGGGGATAGCCGTTGGCGCCCAGCACACCGCCCAGGAACCCGAAGACGATCGCCTGCCACATGCGAGCTGCTCCTTTGCTGTCATATGGTGCTGTCATCCGGTGCTGTCATCCGGGGACGGCTGCCCGAGCGCCGGCAGCAGGACCGCGTCGACCAGGTGCTGTATGAACGCATCGTCGAGCGGCTCGCCGGTCACCAGCAGCCGCGAGAACAGCACGGCCGAGCCGACCTCGGCCAGCAGCCCGCCGTCGGTCGTCGCCGGGACATCCCCGCGCGCGGCGGCCCGGGCGATGACCGCGCCGAACACCTCGCGCTTGGCCTCGAGCACCTGCTCCCTGACGGCGTCGGCGAGTTCCGGATCGCGGTGCATCGCGATGAGCAGCCCGAGGATGAGCGCGGCGTCCTGGCCCGACAGGCTGGAGCGCATTTCCTGAAGCGCCGTCAGCAGGTCCGAGCGCAGGCTGCCGGTGTCAGGCGCGGCCGTCGCGGGCCGGCCGGCGTGCCGCCGGACCGCCGTGATCACGAGCCCGGCCTTGCCCGGCCACCTCCGGTAGATGGTGGCCTTGCTGCACCGGGCCCGCTCCGCCACGGCATCGATGGTCAGCTGGTCGTAGCCAGACTCGGCCAGCAGTTCGAGCGTGGCGTGCAGGATCGCGGTCTCTCGCACCGCTCCGCGCCCGCCTGACTCCGCCACCTGAACTCCATTCGAAACGAAACCGTACCGTACACTTTCAGCGGTAAGTGTACGGAACCGTTTCGCTCCGAGTCAACCGCAGGCGCCTAGTACCAGATGTTGACGACGTACTTCTCGCGGATCGTGGACGTCGCCGCGTTGGCCCGCAGCACTACCTTCCGCCCGGAGACGCTGGCCACGTCCAGCGACGCGATCACGCAGCTGCTGCCGCAGACCAGGTTGGTGATGTCGGTGCTCCTGATCGTGCTGGATGCCCCCTGGCTGCCGTCGCTGCTGGTCCCGATCCAGCTCATGCCCGCGTGGTTGGCGTCGACGTTGATCAGCGCGCTGAAGATCTCGCTGGGGGTCTGCACCCCGCCGTTGGTCGAGACCTTGTCCAGGTCGATCCTGACCGGGTCATTGGCGGCGGGCAGCGTGAACGTGTGGCTGCCCCCCGGTGCCACGACGAAGGTCAGCCGCTGGTGGTCGGGCCCCCGGACGATGACGGACGTGCTGGTGCTGGCGGCGTAGGCGGCGCTGCCGGCACCGGCGACGGCGACCGCCGTCGCTGCCACCACCATGGCGCGCAGGCCGCGGATCTTTCCCATCATGTGTGCTCCCCTCGGCGAGATCTCCCGGCCCTGGCCGGGAACGGAATCGCGCGGGCGGCCGTGGCCTAGTCCAGCGACCGCCGCTCATCAACCGGAGCGCCATGGTGCCCGCTTGATGCAGATCATGGTGAGAGCAAATCCGCTTGTGCCGCACGCCGCCGAGGAAGGAAGATGCCGGAGGCGGGAGGGAGACGGCAGTGCAATCCGGCCGGGTAGCGTTCTACGCCGACATCTTCTA
>JBOHCO010001112.1:0-12510 GCA_050698895.1 Streptosporangiaceae bacterium | reverse complement strand
CCCTTGGTGAGCAGTTCCTTCTCCCACTCGGCGAGCGGCTCCTCGGTGGCGACGCCCGGCTCCGGCTTGTCGGCACCGTCAGCGGCCTTGCCGTTGCGTGCGCCCGCGCGGGCCATCAGACCGGCGGCCGCCGCCTCGGCGACGACCTTGGTCAGCAGCGCGGCGGAGCGGATCGCGTCGTCGTTGCCCGGGATCGGGTAGTCGACCTCGTCGGGGTCGCAGTTGGTGTCGAGGATCGACACGACCGGGATGCCCAGCTTGCGAGCCTCGCCGACGGCGATGTGCTCCTTCTTGGTGTCCACGATCCACACGGCGCTGGGCACCCGGCTCATCTCGCGGATGCCGCCGAGCGTGCGCTCGAGCTTTGTCATCTCGCGGGTGAGCAGCAGCTGCTCCTTCTTGGTCGTGACGCCTTCCCAGCCGCCCTGCTCCAGCGCTTCGAGATCCTTCAGTCGCTGCAGCCGCTTGAACACGGTCTGGAAGTTGGTGAGCATGCCGCCCAGCCAGCGCTGGTTCACGAACGGCATGCCCACCCGGCGCGCCTGCTCGGCGATCGCCTCCTGGGCCTGCTTCTTGGTGCCCACGTACAGGACCGAGCCGCCGTGGGCGACCGTCTCCCTGATGAACTCGTAGGCGCGGTCGATGAACTCGAGCGACTGCTGAAGGTCGATGATGTAGATGCCATTGCGCTCCGTCAGGATGAAGCGCTTCATCTTCGGGTTCCACCGCCGAGTCTGGTGGCCGAAGTGAACTCCGCTCTCCAGGAGCTGACGCATGGTGACGACCGGAGCCATGCCGGTGTCCCCTTCCTCTCACGGCACCTGGCACGCTGGCCTAGGCGCCTCCGGTTGCTGCCTGGCGCCCGTACGCTCTCGCGGCGGGACTAGGTCCCGCAGACCGGTGAGCAGCGTTCCGCGTGGAGCCAGCGCGGGCATCCAGCGCGGCAAGCGGGCGCGCGAATTCGGTCATCAGCCAGAACGCGCGCATGCGCGCACGGACCTTCGATGGCCGTGGAATCAGTCTACATGCCCGGGCGGGCCCCGGCACGGCCGCTGAAAGACGCCTCCAGGCTGGTCGGTCAGGCGCGGGGGTGGGCCTGGCGGTAGGCCGCCAGCAGGCGCTCCACGCTGACGTGCGTGTAGATCTGCGTGGTGGCCAGCGAGGCGTGGCCCAGCATCTCCTGCACGCTGCGCAGGTCGGCCCCGCCTTCCAGCAGGTGGGTCGCGGCCGTGTGCCGCAGCCCGTGCGGGCCCGTGTCCGGCACCGACCCCGCCGCCGCGATCCGCTCGTGCACGACCCGCCGGGCCGTCCGGGGGTCGATCCGGCGGCCGCGCGCACCCAAGAACATGGCCCGTCCCGCCCGCTCGCCGGCCAACTGGGGGCGGCCCTCGGCCAGCCAGGCCCGGACCGCGCGGACGGCCGGGATGCCGACCGGGACCGTCCGCTCGCGGCTGCGCTTGCCCAGGACCCGGATGGTGTGCCGCGACTCGTCCAGGTCGCCCAGGTCCAGCCCGCACAGCTCGCTGACCCGGATGGCGCACGCGTACAGCAGCTCCATGATCGCCGTGTCGCGCAGGTCGAGGGCGTAGTCGGCGGGCTCGGCCGCCGGTGCCTGGCGGGAAGCCGCTTGGGGGAAAGCCGCTTGGGGGGGAGCCTCCTCCCGGGGAGCCGCCTCGGGGGAAGCCGCCTCGGGGGAAGCCGTCCGGGCGCGGGCGGCGCCCCTCGGCGGGCGCGCGACGAGGACCGCCGTCATCTGCTCGTGGTTCAGGACCTCGGGCAGATGCCGGCCGGTCTTGGGCGTGCCCAGCTGGCGGCCCGGATCGCTGTCCAGCCAGCCCCGTGCGTGGGAGAACGCGGTGAAGGCACGCGCCGCCGCCGCCCGCCGGGCGATCGAGGTCCGGGCCTGCCCGGCCCGGTGCTGCGCCCCGAGCCAGCCCCGCAGCACCTGGATGTCGAGGTCGGCGGCCTCGGCGCAGCCGTCCTCGGCGGCGTGTTCGAGCAGGCCGCCGACATCGCCCAGATAGGCCCGGACGGTGTGCGGCGACAGCCCGCGCTCGGCGGTCAGGTGCCGCTCGAACGCGGCCAGCGCCCGGTCCAGCCCTGGGGGCAGCCGGTCCTGGCGCTGATCCTGGCCGTCACCCGCAACGGCGACCGGGCCCGCAACGGGGGGTGGGTCCGCGGCGGGGGGTGGGTCCGCGGCGGGGGGTGGGTCCGCGCCCGCGACTGAGGCCTCGGCCTGACGGCCCGTCCGCGGTCGCTGCATGCCTTCCAGTGTCGGTCTCAGCGCGGCCCGGCCGCGTCAGCCTGGTGCGTGTCACTCCTCCTTTCTGAGGTATGTCGCCTGCGTCCCGCCGGCGGGGTCAGGTGCCTTTCCTGGCTCGCCAGCCTTGCTCGGTGCGCTTGATGAAGCCGGCGGCGGCGAGCAGGCCCAGGCAGCGCAGCGCTGTGTCCAGGTCGACCCCGGCCAGCACGGCGATGCTGGCCGGGCCCCGGCCGCCGCGCACCGGCACGGCCTCCAGCACCGATGTGGCCACCGGGTCGAGGTGGTCTCGGGGCAGGGCCGGGCCGACCCGCGGCCCGGTCAGCTCGGTGCCGATGGGCGAGACGTGCTCGATGACGTCGGTGGCGTTGGTGACCAGCAGCGCGGCCCACTCCCTGATCAGCTCGTGGCAGCCCGCGGACTGCTCGGAGGTGACCCGGCCGGGCATGGCCATCAGCGGGCGCTGCAGCTCGCGGGCGTGCTTGGCGGTGCTGAGCGCCCCGCTGCGCAGTGCGGCCTCGACCACGACGGTGCCCCGGCTCAGCGCGGCGACGATGCGGTTGCGGATCAGGAAGCCGGGCCGGGTCGGGGTCCGGTCGGGCGGGCACTCGCTGACCAGCGCGCCCTGGGCGGCGATGGCATCGAACAGCTCGTCATGGCCGCGCGGGTAGGCATAGCTGAGGCCGCTGGCCAGGACAGCGATCGTGATGCCGCCGGCGGCCAGCGCGCCGCGGTGGGCGACGCTGTCGATGCCGAACGCGCCGCCGGAGACCACGGTGCAGCCGCGCTCGGCCAGCGCGGCCGCGAGCTCGCCGCCGATATGCAGGCCGTAGGGCGACGCCGCACGGGAGCCGACCACCGACACCGAGCTGAGGCAGGCGTAACGCAGGTCGGCCCGGCCGCGCACCCACAGCAGCAGCGGACGGGCGTCACCGAGATCGTTGAGCTGGGTCGGCCATTCTGGATCATCGGGGAAGGTCAGCCGCAGTCCCTCGCGCTCCCACGCCGCGAGCCTGGCCTTGGTCGGCAGCAGGCTCACCCGCTTGCGCCACCGCTGCAGGGCCCGGCCCAGGCCGGGCACCTCGGGCCGGGCGCTCAGGATGACCCGGCGCGCCTGCTCGTCCTCGGTGATGGCGGCCAGCACCTCGCTGGCGCTGCGGTGCCGGAGCAGGGCGCCGAGCGCCCGGTCGGCGGGGTCGGCCAGGAAGCTCAGCGCGGCCAGCGCGCGGCGCTCCGGCTCGTCGGGGCCGGTCACTGCCCCACCCCCAGCCACAGGCCGAGCGCGTACCCGACCTCGTCCTGGCCGGGGGTGTCCACCCCGGCCAGGTCGGCCAGCGTCCACGACATCCGGACGATCCGGTCGACGCCGCGAGCGCTGATCTCGCCCAGGTCCATGGCCCGCTCCACGGGGATCAGTGCCCCCGGCGCGGGCCGGAAGGACCGGCGCAGCTCGGCGCCGGGGATCTGGGCGTTCAGCCGCCAGCGGGTGCCCTCGAGCCGGCGGCCCGCGCGCTGCCGGGCCTGCGCGACCCGCGCGGCGACGACGGCGCTGGGCTCGGCGAGCTGGCGGTCGCTGAGCAGCTCGGCCCGCCCGACCGGGAGCAGCTCGACCTTGACGTCCACCCGGTCCAGCAGCGGACCGGACAGCCGGGCCAGGTAGCGACGCCGGACCAGCGGAGTGCAGGTGCAGGCCGACCCGGCGCTGGACGACCGGGCGCAGGGGCACGGGTTGGCCGCCAGGATCAGGGTGAACCGGGCCGGGAAGGTGGCGGTCAGGCCGGACCGGGCGATGCTGACCTGGCCGGACTCAAGTGGCTGGCGCAGCGCGTCAAGGACATTACGGTCAAACTCGGGTGCTTCGTCGAGGAACAGGCAGCCGTGGTGGGCCAGTGAGGCGGCGCCGGGCCGGATGACGCCGCTGCCGCCACCGACGATGGCGGCCTTGGTGGCGGTGTGGTGCGGCGCGCAGAACGGCGGCTCGATGATCAGCGGCTGGCGTGACGGCAGCCGGCCGGCCACGGAGTGGATGGAGCTGACCTCCAGGGCCTCGGCCAGCTCCAGCCTGGGCAAGATCGTGGGTAACCGCTCGGCCAGCATGGTCTTGCCCACGCCGGGCGGGCCGAGGAGCAGCAGGTGATGGCCGCCGGCCGCGCAGATCTCGGCCGCCCGGCGGGCCACGGGCTGGCCGATGACATCGGCCAGATCGAGGCCCTGTCCCCCCGCCACTCCGGCCGCCCCCGCCGCCCCCGAGCGTGTCGCTCCGGGGCTGGCCGCCGCTTGGGCCGTAGCCGCGGCCTCGGCGTCCGCCAGGCACTCCTTGTCGACCAGCCACGCCCCGTCCCCGTCCGGCCGCTCCTGGCCCCGCAGCCAGGCCAGCAAGGCGCTCAGGGTCGGGGCGGACAGTACCTCGAGCTCCGGGATCAGCGCGGCCTCCGCGGCGTTCTCCGGGGGCACGGCGATGCGCTGGAACCCCGCCGCCGCGGCGGCGGCCGCGGCCGGGAGCACGCCGGGCACGGCCCGTACCCGGCCGTCCAGCCCCAGCTCGCCCAGGAAGACCATCCCGGCCAGCCGCTCGGCGGGCACCGCGTCCGCGGCGGCCAGGATGGCGACAGCGATGCCCACGTCGAAGCCCGAGCCTCGCTTGGGCAGGCTGGCGGGCGACAGGCCGACGGTGATCCGCCGGTGCAGCCAGGTCTCGCCGCTGTTCACGATGGCCGCCCTGATCCGGTCCCGCGCCTCGCGCAGCGCGGTGTCCGGCAGTCCGACCAGCAGCAGGGCGACCAGGCCGTTCTCGATGTCGGCCTCGATCTCGACCGGGTGACCTTGCACGCCCACCAGGGACATGGCGTGGGTCCGGGCCAGGGCCATCTAGCCCACCCCGCGCACGTGCTCGATGCTGAACTCGTCGGGCGCGACCCGGAGCACCCCGATGATGTCGATCCTGATCTCGTCGAAGATCAGGCAGTGCGCGGCCACCCAGCGGACGGCCAGGCGCCGGAGCCGGGCGTGCTTGCGGGCGCTGATGGCCTCCAGCGGGGTGCCGAACCGGGTGTCGGACCTGGTCTTGACCTCACACACGACCAGGGCCCGGCGGTCGGCGGCCACGATGTCAAACTCGCCCTCCTGACACCGCCAGTTCCGGTCCAGGATCCGCATCCCGGACTTCCGCAGATGCTCGGCGGCTAGTTGCTCGCCCTGCCTGCCCAGCGCCTCGCTGGCGTTCATGCGCACCACCTCCGGTCCTGACCCTGCCGGAGGCGCGACGTGGCCCGCAGGCCAGAAAACCGCGCTGTGGATGACCCTGGACAGCGCGCACCGGCTGTGCAGAGCCGATAGCGGAATGTCAGAGGCGGTTGTTAGACGCCCGGCCTGAGCCAGGCAGCGGAAGCCAGGGGGCTGGACCCCGGGGCCGGGCTACTTTTCCTCGGGGATCTGGAGGTCGCTCTTGGCCAGCTCTTCGACATTCACGTCCTTGAACGTCACGACGCGGACGTTCTTCACGAAACGGGCCGGGCGGTACATGTCCCACACCCAGGCGTCCTGCATGGTGACCTCGAAGAAAACCTCGCCGTTCTCCGCCGTCCGGACGTTCAGCTCGACCTGGTTGGTGAGGTAGAAGCGCCGCTCGGTCTCGACGACGTGACTGAACAGCCCGACCACGTCGCGGTACTCGCGGTAGAGCTGGAGCTCCATCTCGGTCTCGTACTTCTCGAGATCCTCGGCGCTCATCTTCTCCCCTCTCGGTCAGGCACCGCGCGCCCCCGACGCGAGGCTGGCCGCCGACCAGGCATAATCCCCGGCGAGGTCAACGATAGGGCCATTCTGCCCGTCCGCCGGCTCGTGGCACGGGCTGGCCGCCAGGCTACTAGGGTCACCGACTTGCTCGGCCCCGCCAGCGGCCTCCTCAGCGGCCTGGCTGTCGGCCGCCGCCAGGGCGGCCGCGGTAGCGTCCCTGGTCCGGACGACCCCGCCGACGTTGACGAACGAGCGCCGGTGCTCGGGGCAGGGCCCGTGCTCGGCCAGGGCCTTCATGTGGCTGGCCGTGGAATAGCCCTTATGCCGGGCAAATCCGTAACTGGGATGGTCAGTGTGCAGCTCGGACATGATCCGGTCCCTGGTGACCTTGGCGATGATCGAGGCGGCCGCGACGCAGGCCGCCACCTGGTCGCCCTTCCACATGGCCAGGGCCGGAACGCCCAGGCCACGGACCGGGAACCCGTCCGTCAGCACGTAGCCGGGCTTGCTGCTCAGGCCGGCCAGGGCCCGGCGCATCCCGCTGACGTTGCACACGTGCAGCCCCAGCCGGTCGATGTCGCCGGGCGGGATGATCACCACGCTCCAGTCCAGGGCCGAGTTGACGATCTGCCCGTAGATCTCCTCCCTGATCTGGGCGGTGAGGGCCTTGGAGTCGGCCAGGCCGGGGATGCCGGTGACGGCCGCCGACCGGGAGGGCTTGAGGATGGCCGAGGCCACCACGAGCGGGCCCGCGCAGGCCCCGCGGCCAGCCTCGTCGACGCCGGCCACCGGGGCGAGCCCGGCCCGGCTGAGGACGCGCTCGTACCCGGCTAGCCCGGAGTCACGCCTGGGGGTGTAGCCGAGGGGTCGCTGCTGGACGACGGCCTGCACGCGGTCACCGCTGCCTCTGGCCGCGCCTGCGGCTGACCCGCACGCGCACCCGGCGTTCCAGCCAGGTCAGCGGAAGCGCCCCGGCGAAGCCGCCCGCCAGCGGCAGGTACGGGGCCGCGGCCCCGGCCCTCGCGGTCACCGGCCCGGCCGCCGCCGCGGTGGACTTGCTGATCCCGTGCTGGTCGAAGGTGGCGGGGATCGGCAGGACCCGCCAGCGCTGCGGCGGCCAGACGATCATGAAGGCCCGCCCGATGACCATGTTCTCGGGAATCGTGCCGTCGCCCGGATCGGTGCTGTGCAGGCGGGAGTCGTCGGAAACCTCGCGGTTGTCGCCCATCACCCACAGGCGGCCGGGCGGGACCACGGCGTGGAAACGAATATTCGAAGGGGCCGCACCGGGGTACAAATAGGACTTCTCATGCAGCGGCACACCGTTGACCGTGACCAGGCCCTGAGCGTTGCAGCAGGCCACGTGATCCCCCGGCACCCCGATCACGCGCTTGATGAAGTCGGTCTGGCCCGGCGCGGTGCCGAACAGCCCGGCGATCGAGCGGAACAGGGGCTGCAGCGTGTCGTCGTAGGCCCGGACGACGGGGTCCGAGCTGGCCTTGGCCGGGCGCGCCGCGGCGACCCACGAGCCCGCGCCGTCGAACACCACGATGTCGCCCGGCTTGATCGGGCGCAGGTGGTACACGAGCTTGTTGACCAGGACCTTGTCCCCGATGAGCAGGGTCGTCTCCATCGAGGACGAGGGGATGTAGAAGGCCTGGACCACGAACGTCTTGATCAACAGCGCGATGGTCATTGCCAGCACGATCAGGACGGCCAGCTCGACCCAGAACGGACGCCGCTTGGCCGGGGCCGCACCGGCCTTATCGGCTTTGTCGGACTTACCGGGCTGGTCGGTGGCCTCCGCCGCGCCCGACGGTGGCTCGGCGCCGTCCGCATCGGCCTGATCTGGCCCGGCCCCGTCCTCGGCAGCCTGACCCTGCGTGGCCTGACCCTGCGCGGCCTGGCCCTGGGCGGCCTCGTCCGTGCTGGCCGGGCCCGGCCCGGTCCGGCCCTGGCCGTCGGCCTCCGGCCCTAGTTCGGTGGCCTGCTCGCCCGGCCCGGCCTCGTCGGCCACGAGGTCGCGCGTGCTCTGGTCGTCGTTCATGTCGGCATCGAGCCTAGCGCCGGGTCCGGCCCCGGACGACGCCTGCGGGCAGCCATCCCGCAAAACCGAGGCCCCGCCGGCGAGCCCCCGGCCGCCGCGACCGGAGCGCGAACCGCCGCCGCAGGTAGGTCAGCGGGACGGCGCCGACCAGGCCGGCGCCCAGCGGCAGGTAGGGCGCGGACGGCTGCACACGCACGGTCGCGGCCGGCCCGAGCGCGGTCGCCGATCCCGCCGACCCAGCCGAGCCGCTGGGCGCTCCGCTAGCGGTGGGGTTCCGGTCGATTCCGGGCTGCAGGAAGGTCGCCGGTATGGAGAGCACCCGCCAGTGACCCGGCGGCCATGCGATGAGGAACGCCCGCCCGATGACGGCGCTCTCCGGGACCGTGCCGTTCCCCGGGTCCACCTCGTGACCTCGCGAGTCGTCCGAGATGGCCCGGTGGTCGCCCAGCACCCACAGCCGTCCAGCCGGGACGGTCAGCCGGAAGCGGCCGGGCTGTCCCGCGGGCGCCTCGCCCGGGGTGTTGCCGGGATACAGGTAGGACTTCTCGTGCAGCGCGACGCCGTTGATGGTGACCAGGCCCTGGGCGTTGCAGCAGGCCACCTGATCGCCCGGCACGCCGATCACGCGCTTGATGTAGTCCGTCTGCCCCGGCGCGGTGCCGAACAGCCCGCCCACCGCGTCCAGCAGTGGCCGCAGCGTCACGTCGTACAGCCGCACCAGCGGGTCTCCGCTGGTCCGCGCGGCCGCGGGCGCGTTCCACGAGCCCGCGCCGTCGAATACCACGATGTCGCCGGGCTGGACCGGTCGCAGGTGGTACACGATCTTGCTGACCAGGACCTTGTCGTTGATCCGCAGCGTGTTCTCCATGGATCCCGACGGGATGAAGAACGCCTGCACCACGAACGTCTTGACCAGCAGCGCGATCACCAGCGCCACCAGGAACAGAACCGGAAGCTCCCGCCAGAACGAGCGCTTCCTGGCCCGCGTCCTGTCTCGCCGCCGGAGCTTCACCCGGCTGGCTGACAATCTGGCCGCGTTAGACCAGGCGCCCCGCGCGGGGCCGGCGGCCACGGTCGAGGTTCCCGTACCCGGGCGAGGCCGCTAGCGCGCGGTGACTTCGCGGCGCTCCTTGATCCGGGCCGCCTTACCGCGCAGCGAGCGCAGGTAGTACAGCTTGGCCCGGCGGACCCGACCGCGGGTCACGACCTCGATCTTCTCGATCGCGGGGGTGTGCACGGGGAACGTGCGCTCCACCCCGACGCCGTAGCTGATCTTGCGGACCGTGAAGGTCTCCCTGGCGCCGCCGCCCTGCCGGCGGATCACCACGCCCTGGAAGACCTGAATCCGGGAGCGGTTCCCCTCCGTCACCTTGACGTGGACGCGGAGCGTGTCACCGGGCCGGAAGCTCGGGATGTCGGAACGGATCTGAGCCTGCTCAAGCTCGGCAATCGCGGTGTGCATCGCGGCGTTTCCTCAGTAGTCATTTCACGCGCACGCAAGCGCTGCGCCTGAGTCGGTCTCGTCTGTGCCAGTCGAACTCGTGCCATCAGCCTGAGGTCACCCGCCGGCCACCGGGCTCGGGCACCCAGCAGCCCCGGCAGGGGTGCTCCTGCGGCAAGGCAGAGCTTTCAGTGTGCCATACCTTGGCCAGTAACCGGAAAGCCAGCTTCGTCGAGCACCGCCCGGTCGTGGGAATCCAGGCTATCCGAAGTCGGGCCGCCGGGCCCGCCAGAGTCCTCATGGCTCTCGCTGATCAGGCGTTTCACTAGGTCGGGACGGTTGGCGGCGGTGCGGCGCAGGGCGCAATCCCGGCGCCATCTGGCGATAGCGGCGTGATCGCCGGACAGCAGCACGGGCGGCACCTCGCGGTCCCGCCAGACCCGCGGCCGGGTGTAGGACGGCCCCTCGACCAGGCCGGCCATCGGGCCGCCGCCTCCGCCGAAGGAGTCGTCGGACGCCGACTGCGCGTTGCCCATCACGCCGGGCAGCAGGCGGCAGACCGCCTCGACCATGACCAGTACCGCCGACTCGCCGCCGGGCAGCACGTAGTCCCCGATGCTGACCTCGTCCACGTCCATCCGGGTCCTGGCCTCTTCTACGACCCGTGCGTCGATGCCCTCATAGCGGCCGCAGGCGAACACGAGCCAGGGCAGTGTCGCGTACTGCGCCGCCATGGCCTGGCTGAACGGCACCCCGGCGGGCGTGGGGACCACCAGCCGGGCCCGCCCGGCCTCCCCGCTCGTGCCGCCGGCAGGCGGCGCGGGGTGGTTAGGGGGCAGCACGGGCACGATGGCGTCCAGGGCCGCGCCCCAGGGCTCGGCCTTCATGACCATGCCCGGGCCGCCGCCGAACGGCGTGTCATCCACCGTGCGGTGCACGTCGGTGGCCCATCCGCGCAGGTCGTGCACGCCGAGCGTGATATCGCCGCGCTGCACCGCCTTGCCGATGAGCGAGGCGTTCAGCGCGCTGAAGTACTCCGTGAAGATGGTGACGATGTCGATGCGCACGACGGTTCCTCCCGCCTAGCTGGCCTCGTCCGGGTCCAGCAGGCCGGGCGGCGGGTCGATGACCAGCCGCCCGTCGGCCACATCGACCTCCGGGACCAGCGCGGTCACGAACGGGATGAGGATCTCCGCTCCCGACCGGGGCCCGTCGCCGGCGATGACCAGCAGGTCCTGGCCATGGTGCAGCACGTCGGCAACCTTGCCGACCCGCTCGCCAGCCGTGGTCAGCACGGCCAGCCCGACGAGCTGGTAGTCGCGGACGTAGTCCGCGTCATCGGAGTCCTCCAGCTCGGATGACTCCACGACCAGCATGACCCCGCGCAGTTCCTCGGCCCGGTCACGGGCGTCGAATCCGGCGAAGGACACCAGCAGCCGCCCGGAGTGCCAGCGGGCCGCGGCCACCGTGAGCGGGCCGTTCGCGGCTGGCTCGGTCTCCAGGACGGAGCCAGCCGCGAACCTCAGGTCCGGGTCGTCGGTCCGCACGTCCACGATGACATCGCCGCGGATACCGTGCGCCCGGCCAACTCGGCCGACGACCAGCTGCATCGCGGCTAGCGGATCTCGTCGGTGTCCAGCAGGTCGACGCGAACGTAAGAGCTGCCGGCCAGCGAGCCGATAACCGTGCGCAGCGCCTTGGCGGTGCGGCCGCCACGACCGATGACCTTGCCCAGGTCGTCGGGGTGCACCCGCACCTCGAGCACGCGGCCTCGGCGCAGCCCCCGGCTGTCCACCCGGACGTCGTCCGGATTTTCGACAATGCCCTTGACCAGGTGCTCAAGGGCCTCCTCGAGCACGTCAGCCCTCGCTGGAGGCCGAGTCGCCAGCCTCCGCCGTCGCCTCGGCGTCGGCGGTGACCTTGGCCTTGTCGCCCTGGCCGGACTCGGCCTTGGCCGAGTCTGCCTTGGCCGAGTCTGCCTTGGCCGAGTCCGCCTTGGCCGAGTCCGCCTTGGCCGAGTCCGCCTTGGCCGAGTCCGCCTTCTCGGCCTTCTCGGCCTTAGCCGGGGCAGCCTTGGCGGTGTCAGCCTTGGCGGTGTCAGCCTTGGCGGAGTCAGCCTTGGCGGAGTCAGCCTTCTCGGCCTTGGCCGAGTCGGCCTTGCCCGCGTCAGCCTTCTCGGCCTTGGCCGAGTCAGCCTTGGCGCCCCGGCTGCTCTTGGCGGCACCGGAGTCGCTGGCCTTGGCGCGGCTCTTGGTCCTGGACGAGGCCCCGCCGGCCTCCAGGGTCTCCTGGAGCGCCTCGGCGAACACGGCCTTGCGGTCCGTCTTCGCCTCCGCGACGCGCAGCGTGCCCTCGGCGCCCGGCAGGCCCTTGAACTTCTGCCAGTCGCCGGTGATCTCCAGCAGCTTGCGGACCGGGTCGGTCGGCTGCGCGCCGACCGAGAGCCAGTGCTGCGCGCGCTCGGAGTTCACCTCGATGAATGACGGCTCGGCCTTGGGATGGTACTTACCGATCTCCTCGATGGCCCGGCCATCCCGCTTCGTGCGGGCGTCAGCCACCACAATCCGGTAGTACGGCGCCCGGATTTTTCCCAGGCGCTTCAGCTTGATCTTGACAGCCACGGCTGTGGTCTTCTCCCAGCGGATTTCGGTGTCGGGCAGCAAGCAGTTCGGGTGGGGACCGTCACGTGCTGCCCAGATGGACCGGCCTAGCGCGAGGAGAGAGGGCCCCGCGCGGCCGTTCGTAGGGTCACATTCTGCCAGACGCGTGCCGCCTAAGCGTAATCACCGCCTGATCCCGGTGCGCCCCGCCCGCTGGGGGCGGCGGGACGCGGCCCGGCTAGCGACCCTTCTTGTTGCGCCGCCCCGGCTGCGGACCGCGCAAGCCAGGCGGGAGATTCGGCTGCGGCGTCGACAGCCCCGGCGGCAGCCGGAAGCTGCCTTCCGAGCCGCCTTCCGAGCCGCCGTCCAGGCCGCCGAGCCCGCCCGGCAGGCCCGCCGGGCCGCCCCGCCCGAACCCGGCCGGCAG
>JBOHCO010001111.1:0-1099 GCA_050698895.1 Streptosporangiaceae bacterium | reverse complement strand
CGAGGCGGCCGGCGAGGTCGCGGCAGGTGCCGGCGTCGGCGGTGCCGGATCCGGCGATCTCGCCGGGCCGGTCGGTGAGCCACAGCCAGGCTGACAGGGGCATGGTCAGGTGCACGCTGCCGGTGATCGACAGGCCGGCTGCGGTGCCGTCCGCCGCCCCGCCGTCGCGGCCAGCGGTGTCCGGATCTGCGTCGGCCGGGCGGGAGGCGTCCGGGCCGGCGCCGTCGCGGCCGTCCGGGGCGGGCAGCAGGGTGGTGATGTCGCGGCCGTTCAGGATGGCGCTGAGCGCGGCCTCGCGGAGCTGGTCCACAGTGCCGGCGGCGCCGCGGGCCTGGAGCCACCTGGCCTGGGCGGTGAGCCGGGCGTCGGCGCCGATGGCGTCGGCGGGGGTCATCTCGCGGCCGGCCAGTGCCATGTTGCCGGATCCCTCGGTCCACAGGTGCACCGCGGCGTCCTTGCGGCCCCGCTCGCGGCGGTGGCGGGCCGCATCGGGGTCATGCAGCTCGACCTCGCGGCGCAGGGCCCGCCGCAGCTGGGCGGTGGTCATCTCGCCGGCGCGGGGCAGCACCCGCCCGGCGATCTGCCGGGCCGCCTCGTCATCCAGGGCGGCGAGCTCATCGGCGAACACCACCGCCCGGGCCCAGTCGATAGTCCCGGCGGCCAGCGCGGCCCGGACGGCGGGGAGGCGCTCCAGCCAGCCGCAGACGTCGACCAGCCGGGTAGCGGCGCGGCCGGTGAGGGTGAGCGCGGCGGCGACCTCTCCGGCGACGTGCTCGATCAGGTGCTTGTTCTGCCGCTCGCGAGCCTGCCGGGCGCGGCGGCGGCACAAGGTGATCACCGCCTCGGCCTCCTGCGCCGCGGCCCACGAGGCCATGCGGCGAGCAGCGCACAGGACGCCGACAAGCTCGCTCTCCCCCAGTCCGGCCCGCCCGCCGCCGTCCTCGGCCGCGTCCCGGATGAAGCCAGCCAGCGCCGGCCCCGGCTCAAGCCCGTCCAGGACCCCGCCCGCCGCGAACCCGGCCCCGTTGCGGCCGCCGGCCTGGTGGTGCAGGAACCCGGCCGCGGACAGCTCATCC
Source organism: Streptosporangiaceae bacterium (assembly GCA_050698895.1). GTDB lineage: Bacteria > Actinomycetota > Actinomycetes > Streptosporangiales > Streptosporangiaceae > DASUBV01. The sequence goes on along the minus strand of JBOHCO010001111.1, from coordinate 23 downwards.
TGGCCGGTCCACGGATCGGTCAG
>JBOHCO010001110.1:0-2058 GCA_050698895.1 Streptosporangiaceae bacterium | reverse complement strand
ACCGCGTCCGCCGCCGGCTCGGCGGCCGGCTGGCCGAGCCCGTCGGGGCCGGGCGGACGCACCAGGGGGACGGCGACGCCGGGCTGTTCTCCGCGCCGCAGCGGATCGCCGACCGGGCCGCCGAGCTGGGCTGGCCCGAGCTAGAGCGGCGGTTCAGCCTGGAACTGCGCCGGTTCACGCGGTCCGCGACCTGGCTGGCGGTGGACCGGGCCCACGGCCTAGAAGGAGCCGCCCGCGTCTACCAGCAGACGCTGGCCGATGCGACCGCGCCCGGCCACGCCCAGGTCGTCGAGCTCGCCCACTCCGAGCCCGGAGCCCTCGGGCCGGCCGCCGCTGGCGGGGGCCTTCATGATCCCGGAAATCGGTCAGCGATAGTCGCGGACGGATGTCCGGGATCAAGAACCACGCCTTCCGCGCGAGCGGGAGAGCGCGCCTGGGCTGTGGCTGAGGTGGCCAGAGGGCCGTGCGGGGCGAGGGTGGCGACGCGGCGGAGTGCGGCGGGCCTGTCGCGGGATCCGGCGGTTGTGGGTGTCCCGCTGGTAACCCTCCTGTGTACCTAACGGGACACCCACGACCATGATCACGATGCGGCGCCCAGCCAGCGGGGTGTGCGGGACTGATGTGGCTGGTGGGGCTCGGGATGGGCGAGCTTAGGCACCCCACCAGAAAGAGATGAGCTGGCTGCCGGGGGCGCTCGTGGCGCACGGGGCCAGCACCGCCGGGCTCCCCGGCCGCCCGGTGCCGCCCGCCATCAGGCAGCGGCTGCTGGCCAGGTTGCGGTACTGGCCGCTCTGCCGCTGGCTGGCCTTGGCCCCGCCGAGCTGCTGCCAGCGCTGGGCCGCGTCCAGATCGCAGCGGCGCAGCGCCAGCAGCGGGCCGTGCCTGCGGGGCACCGAGGCCAGGCACTGCCCGGACGGCACGTAGATGAACACCATGGTCCCGCCGGCCATGGTGTCGGCGGTCCACTGCGGGTCACCCTGGGCCTGGCTCGCGCCGGCGGGCATCGCGCCCCAGCGCAGGCCGGTGCCCGCGGGGCGCAGCAGGCGGGCCTGGCCGTTCGGCTGGGCCACGATGCCGACCGTCTGCACGGAGGCGACCTTGGTCGGAAGCTGTTCGATGCGGCGCGCGGCGTGGGCCGGGCTCGCGATGAGGTACGCGGCGACTCCACCGGAGGCAACGAGCACCGCAGCGCCGATGCCGGCCAGCCGGGGAGTCCACGATCCCCTGGTCCGGCCGGAGCTGGTAGTGAGCTGACGCGGCATATACGAACGATTACCCCTTTCTGACCAGCGTCGCAGCACGTGTCCGGAAACGAGCGCAACCGATTACTCTCCGTGCCTGACAAGGCCCGGCTGAATGTCCGCGGCGCGGGTTCGGCACGGGCTGGCGGGAGACCGGCGGCGCGGTCGGCTAGCCTTCACAGGCGTGCCTGCCCGACAGCCCGATCCGACCCGGACGCTGGCCGCCGTCAACGAGCAGCGGGCCGCCCTGGGCGAGCCGTCGCTGCCGCCGCCCGAGCGGTCCGGCCCGGCGCTGGGCCGGGCCAGCGTGACCGCCGTGCGGGCCGCGGTGGACGCCGGCCGCGAGCCGCTTCGCGAGGCCCTGCGTGCCGCGACCCGCTTCCTGCTGGACTCGCTGGCCGAGCGGGCCCCCGGCCGGGCGGTCGAGGTGCGTATCCCGCCGTACGCCGCCGTGCAGTGCGTGGCCGGCCCGCGGCACACCAGGGGCACGCCGCCCAACGTGGTCGAGACCGACCCGCTGACCTGGCTGGACCTGGCCACCGGACGGATGGACTGGGCGGTCGCGGTGGCCAGCGGGAAGCTACGGGCCAGCGGCCCGCGCGCGGACGTATCCGACTACCTGCCGCTGGTCCTGCTCCGGCCCTGAGCCCAGCACCGGTGCTGAGCCCGGCACCGGCCCTGAGCCCGGCTCCGGCCCTGAGCCCGGCTCCGGTGCTGAGCGCGGCACCGGCCCTGAGCCCGGCTCCGGTGCTGAGGGCGGCTCCGGTGCTGAGGGCGGCTCCGGTGCTGAGGGCGGCTCCGGTGCTGAGGGCGGCTC
>JBOHCO010001109.1:0-1412 GCA_050698895.1 Streptosporangiaceae bacterium | reverse complement strand
CCACGCCGCTGTACGGCAAGCTCGGTGACCTGTACGGCCGCAAGCGGCTGCTGATGACCGCGATCGTCATCTTCCTGATCGGCTCGGCGCTGTCCGGCCTGTCGCACTCGATGGACCAGCTCATCGCGTTCCGCGCGCTCCAGGGCCTCGGCGCGGGCGGCCTGATGGTCGGCGCGATCGCCACCATCGGCGACCTGGTCTCGCCACGCGAGCGCGGGCAGTACATGGGCTACATGATGGGCGCGATGACGCTGGCGATGATCGCCGGCCCGCTGGTCGGCGGGTTCATCACCGACAGCTTCTCGTGGCGCTGGATCTTCTACATCAACCTGCCCATCGGCGCCGCGGCCCTGATCTACCTCGGCCTGACCCTGCACCTGCCCGGCAAGCGGATCAACCACCGGGTCGACTACCTGGGCTCCGCGGTGCTCGCGGCGGCGGCGACCGCCCTGGTGCTGCTGCTCACCTGGGGCGGCGGGCAGTACGCCTGGGGGTCGCCGCAGATCCTCATCCTCGGCGTCATCGCGGTCGTGGCCACGGGCGCTTTCCTGGTCATCGAGGCCAGGGCGGCCGAGCCCGTCCTGCCCCTGCACGTGTTCAAGAACCTGAACTTCTCGCTGTCGACCGCGATGAGCTTCCTGCTCGGCCTGGCCCTGTTCGGGGCGCTGACCTTCCTGCCGCTCTATCAGCAGACTGTCCAGCACGCCTCGGCCACCACCAGCGGCCTGCTGCTGATCCCGCTGCTGCTGGGCTCCACCGTGACCTCGATCGTCGGCGGCCAGATCACCACCAAGACCGGACGCTACAAGGCGCTGCCCCTCGTCGGCGGGGCGATCATGACGTTCTCCATGTACATGCTCACCCACCTGGGCCCGGACACCTCGCGGCTCACCTCCGGGATCTACTTCGCGATCCTGGGCATCGGCATGGGCTTCCTCATGCAGATCACCACGCTGATCGTGCAGAACAGCGTGGAGTCCAAGGACATGGGCGTGGCCAGCAGCTCCCGCACGTTCTTCCAGCAGATCGGCGGCTCCATCGGCGTGTCGCTGTTCGGCGTGATCTTCACCCGCCGGCTGACCGAGTCGCTGAGCGCTCAGCTCCCCGGCGTGCACCTGCACACCAGCACCGGCCAGCTCGACCCGGCCACGATCAACCAGCTGCCCGCCGCCATCCGGCACGCCGCCTTCGTCGGCATCAGCCACGGCGTGGACGGGGTGTTCATCTGGGCCGTCCCGACTGCGGCCCTGGTCTTCGTGCTGGCCTGGCTGATCCGGGAGATCCCGCTGCGCGGCCGGTCCGAGGCGCCGGCCGCGGCGATCACGCCGCCCTCCGAGTCGCAGCTGGTCGGCTAGCCGGCTCGCTCCCGGGCCGCCCGGGCACATTTGTTAATTGTCGTGGGCCCTGCACCG
>JBOHCO010001108.1:0-2731 GCA_050698895.1 Streptosporangiaceae bacterium | reverse complement strand
GGTGGTTGTCTCGTAACTGGGGCTCGCGCCGCCGGGGTGGTCGGCGGCCGAGACGAAGTCGTAGCCGAGCCGCTCGGCCTCCCGGGCCAGGCTGACCGGGTCGTCGCCGGGGGCGGCCGAGGCGGGGATGCCGACTCCGAAGGTCAGTCCCGTGGGTTCCGTGGGTTCCGTGGGTTCCGTGGGTTCCGTGGGTTGGGTCGGCTCCGTCAGGTCCGTCATGGCTGCGGGTTCCTTCCTCGTTCTCGTTCTCGTTCTGGCTCTCGTTCTCGGTCTCGGTCTCGCCGGGATGCCGCACGGTCAGCCGGGGCAGCAGCACCTGGGTGAGCGGGCCGATGGACAGCGCGTAGGCCACGGTGCCGGGCCCGAAGCTCCCGCTCAGGACGATGCCGGCCGCCAGCGCGGAGAGCTCGATCAGCGTGCGGACCAGGCGCAGCGAGTATCCGCGTGCGGCCAGGCCGGTCATCAGCCCGTCGCGCGGTCCTGGCCCCAGCCCGGCGCCGATGTAGCAGGCCGTGGCCAGCGCGTTCAGCCCGATCCCGGCGGCCAGCCAGGCCACCCGCCAGGCCAGCGCCCGCGGCGCGGGCAGCACGTCCAGCGTGCCGTTGACGACCAGGCCGACCACGACCGCGTTGCTGATCGTGCCCAGGCCCGGCCGCTGCCGGAGCGGGATCCAGGCCAGCAGCACCAGCCCGCTGACCGCGATGGTGACCCAGCCGATCTGCACCCCGAGGTGGCGGGCGATGCCCTGGTGCAGGACATCCCAGGGGCCCAGGCCCAGCCGGGCCCGTACCATCAGGGCCAGGCTGACCCCGAACCCGGCCAGCCCCAGGTACAGGCGCACCAGGCGCGCCGCCAGGTGATCACGGGGGATCACCGGGGCCCGATGGGGGCGGCCGGACTGGACCGCCGCGCCGTTCGCTGACATGTCAGCAACCATAACTGTTTCCTGACGTGTCAGCAATCGGTAGACTCGGCCGCGTGACCTCGGCTGGCTGGCTGACCCCGGCGCAGGAGCAGGCCTGGCGCCGCTACCGGCGCATGCGCGCCCTGCTCGACCTGCAGATCGCGCGCGACCTGCACCAGGACTCCGGCCTGTCCGCGGCCGACTACGACGTGCTCTCGACGCTGTCGGAGCACCCCGACGACCGCTGGCGGGCCCGCGACCTGGCCGCCCAGCTGCTCTGGTCGACCAGCCGGCTGGCCCACCACGTCGGGCGGATGGAACAGCGCGGCCTGGTCGCCCGCCAGCCCTGCCCCGGCGACGCGCGGGGGGCGATCATCAGCCTGACCGAGCCAGGCCGGGCCGCGCTGCGGGCGGCCGCGTCGCCGCACGTGGCCTCGGTCCGCCGTCACATGATCGGCCTGCTCACCGAGGACGAGGTCGCGGCGCTCGACGCCATCGCCGGCAAGGTGCTCACCCACCTGGCCGGCGAGCCGTCCGCTGAATCGCCTCCCGCCGGCCCGCCGCCCGGCTAGCCGGGGATGCTTGGATGGGCGGATGACACCACAGCCGGACCCGCCGCGCGTCGTCAGCACCAGCCGCGAGATCGCGGCCGACGCCGGGCGGATCTTTGACCTGATCGCGGATCCGGCTCAGCAGCCCCGCTGGGACGGCAACGACAACCTGGCCGAGGCCGCCGCCGGGCAGCGCGTCCGCCAGGCCGGTGACATGTTCACGATGACCCTGAAGCGAGGCCAGGTTCGCGAGAACCACGTGGTCGAGTTCGACGAGGGCACGCTGATCGCCTGGACGCCCGCCGAGCCCGGCCAGCCGCCGCCCGGCCACCTGTGGCGCTGGGAGCTCGAGCCGGCCGGCCCGGCCCGCACCCGGGTCACCCACACCTACGACTGGACGCGGCTCACCGACGAGGGCCGCCTGCCCCGCGCCCGGGCCACCACGGCCGACAAGCTCGGGTCATCCCTGGACCGGCTCGCCGCCCTGGCCGAGGGGTAGCCCGGACCCCGGCTGCCCGCCGCCTCAGACGCGGGTGGTGCAGGTGGCGCCGCCGACCGTGACGGTGACCCGCGCGCCCGCCGGAGGGCCGTTCAGGTAGATCACCGCGTAGCCCGAGCCGTTGGTCTCGTAGCTGCCCGAGTGACCATCGGCGCGCGCGGTGGCCTTGCGGTGCGGCCGGTCGGAGTGCACGTACACGTCGTTCTCGTGCCGCGACGCCTTGTACACGCGCGCCGTCGCCCGGCACCACGCGCGGGACTTCCCGGTCCCGGACCCGCCGGAGCCGCCGGACGCGCCGCCATGGCCGTAGGGCCTGGCCCCGGCGAAGTCGCGGGCCAGCGTGCGGCCGATGGCGGCCACGGCGGGCCGGTAGCGGGTGCGGATGCTCAGCTCCCGGTTGTAGCCGAGGCTGGCGACGGAGAAGTTCTGCGAGCCGACCAGCACCTCCTGGCCGGACCGGCCGGTGTCGGCCACGATCGCCTTGGCGTGGATGTACAGAGCGCTGCTGTCGTCCGGGTAGAGCCGGATGCGTGCCCCGGCCCCGGCCAGCTCGTTGAAGGCGCCGTCCCATTCGGAGTCGGCGGTCATGGTGATCGTGACCCGCACGCCGCGCCGCGCGGCGGCGGCCAGCGCGCTGGTCACCGCCGGGTCGTTCATCTCCTCGTCCTCGATGGCCAGAGTGTGCCGGGCCCCGCGGATGACCGACAGGATCGAGGACTCGGCGCTGGTCGGTGACCAGACCAGGTCGGCGCCGTCCGGCGGGGTGATGTGCCGCCC
>JBOHCO010001107.1:0-2319 GCA_050698895.1 Streptosporangiaceae bacterium | reverse complement strand
TCTCCTGCGACGGCACGCCGTTCAACTTCCGGCCCGCCTACTCGACCGCGAGGGCGCAGAACATCATCCCGTGGGGCATCGGGCCTTACATGATCAACACCCAGTACGAGATCGGGCACTGGGAGGCTTGCACCAAGGTCACCGGCAAGGCCACCACCACGCTCGGCACGTTCAAGGACACCTACTACAAGAACTGCGAGGGCCCGTACGAGGCCAAGAAGGACAGCGGCAGTCAGTTCGAGCCGGACGACTCGCCGTGCTACCTCAAGGGCGACACGCACGGCGGCCTGGCGGCGCCGGACCTCGTGACCGGGTGCGACGTGTTCTTCGACGCCATCGGCGACCTGGATTACGACGGCCAGCCGTACTGGGCGGACTGGCCCAGCTCGCCCAAGGCCGGCCTGTTCCCGACTCCGGTCCTGCAGGATCAGCCGACCACGAACGGGCACGCCTATCCGCAGATCCAGTTCATGACCGACGCCAGCGCCACGGAGTTCAACACGAACTGCAACCTGTCCACCGGGAAGGGCTGTGTCATGCCGCCCAAGGGCCCGGGGCACTTCTACCCGTTCTTCACCCTGGCCAAGGTGGCCGGGAGGTGCGTCTGGGAGTTCGGCAACATGCACAACGGCGCCACCTTCGGTGGTGACCGTCAGTACGGAAAGGTCGGCCCCGGCACCATCGGCGCGTTCGTCGGCGCCCTCCGGAGGAACCCGGCCTGCTGAGATAACGGAGTAAGCGATCAGCCCGGCTGGGCGTCGACGTCGCCGGCGGCGATGGCGGCGACCAGCTGGGCGTGGTCGCGCTGGTTCTGGTCGGCGTAGCGGCCGGCGAACTGGGCCATCGCCGCGCGGAACCGCCGCGCCTTGCCGATGTAGCCGCTGATGGCGACCGGATCGCCGGTGCGGGCGTGGGCCCTGGCCAGCGTCTCCCCGCACGCGGCGGCGAACTCGGCCAGCCGCGGGGCGATCAGCTCCGTGGTCGGGATGATCTTCATGTCCCGGAACTGCCGCACGTAGTAGTCCCGGCCGTGCAGCGACCCCCAGCCCACGAACAGGTCGGTGGCCGTCTGCACCATCCGCTTGCCGCCGATCACCCGCTCGCCGTGGCTGTCGTGCTGGCTGGCCCGCAGATGCTCCTCATACACCGACGGCCCGGCCTGCTTGACCTGCAGGAACAGCGGGTCGGCCCCGGACCGGCCCTCCAGCAGGAGCAGGTAGACCCGCATCCCGACGCTGCCCACCCCGACCACCTGACGGACCACGTCGGCCTCGGTGAACCGGTCGAACAGCGCCCGGCGCTCCTCGGTCAGCGTCAGCCGATACTCGGCCAGCAGGTGGCTGACCAGGTCGGCCTGCTCCAGGTCGCTGATCGTGACCCGCAGCGGCGGATCGGGCGTGATCCGGGGCCGCCCGTGGGCCATGGTCGTCAGCTTGGCGAACGCGCCGTGGCTGGTGCGCTTCTTGCGCTTGCGCTCGATGTGCACCTTGACCTGGCCGCGGTCAGCCGGCTCGAAGTAGCCGAGCAGGCCCTCGGCATGCAGGCTGTCGTACCAGATGCTCAGCTCTGGCTGCCGGGCATAGTGCCGCATCCGGGCGCAGTAGGCCGCCACCCCGGCGTCCACCGCGGCCGCGGCCTTACCCGCCTTGAGCCGGTTCTCCTGCGCCGCCACCACCAGGCTGGCCGCGAACCGCTTGAGGTCCCACTCGAACGGGCCGGGCAGCGTCTCGTCGAAGTCGCGCAGGTCGAAGGCCAGGTTCCGCTCCGGGGTGGCCCATAGCCCGAAGTTCAGCACATGGGCATCGCCGCAGAGCTGAACCATCAGCCCGCTGTGCGGCTGGACGGCCAGGTCGGCCGCCATCACCGCCGCCGCCCCCCGGTAGTAGTTCCACGGCGAGACCGCCATCCGCTGGTGGCGCAGGGGCAGCAGCTCCGGCACCCGGATCTGGTTCTGGGCCAGGATCGTCGCCAGCGCGTCGTGGCCGCGCTCCTCCGGCGCCCAGTAGCCCAGCGTGCCCCGCTTGACCTGCTTCCTGGCCGCCTTACCGGCCGTGCGGCGCTCGCCGCGGGTCGCGGCCAGGTCCGGCGGTACCTCCGGTGCTGATTCCGTCATGCACCAGCATGTTCCCGCTGCTCACGGGGACCCAACCTGATCGGGCCAGGCGGTCCGGCCAGGCGGCCCGACCCGACGGTCCGGTCGCGGGCTATCCGCCGACCGTCGCGCGCAGGGCGCTGCCGGGCCCGGCCGCGGTCACGGCCGGGCCGCTGGCCGGCAAATAGGCCGACTCGCCCCGGCGCAGCAGGAGCTCGGTCCCGTCC
>JBOHCO010001106.1:0-10821 GCA_050698895.1 Streptosporangiaceae bacterium | reverse complement strand
CGCTGGACGCGGGCGCCGCGCGGGCCGCGCTCGAGCCGGTCGCCGCGGCGCTCGGCCTGGCCGTGCCCGACGCGGCCGACGGCATCGTGCGGCTGGCGGTGGCCCAGATGACGGCCGCGCTGCGCCGCGTGTCGGTGCAGCGCGGCATCGACCCGCGCGACTACACGCTGGTCGCCTTCGGCGGCGCCGGGCCGCTGCACGCCGGGCTGCTGCTGCGGGACATGGGGTTCCGCGCCGTGCTGGTGCCGCGGTTCCCCGGCCTGTTCGCCGCGTCCGGCCTGACCGCCACCGACATCCGGGTCGACGACTCGCGCACCGTGCTGCGGGTGCTCGGCCCCGGGCTGCTCGGCGACCTGGCCGCCTGGTACGCCGCCGCGGGCCGGGAGCTGGCCCGGCAGCTGCGCCGCGACGGCGTGCCGCCCGGCGCGATCCGGCTGGCCGCCACCGCGGACTGCCGGTTCCTGGGCCAGGGCTACGAGCTGAGCGTGCCGCTGCGCTCGACGACCCGGCGCGGCCTGGCCGGGCTGGCCGCCGACTTCCGCCGGCAGCACCTGCGCACCTACGGCCACGCCAGCCAGGAACAGGAGGTGGAGGTGGTGAACGTGCGGCTGTCGGCGTTCGGCGGGCTGCCGTCCCGGTCCGGCCACAACGAGCCGGATCCGGTCCGGGCCGAGGCCCCGCCCGCCCGGCTGGGCCGGGTCCCGGCGTCGGCCCGCGCGGGCACCGTGGCGGCCCGGCTGCCCGGCACCGCGGCCCCCCGCGAGCTGCCCGTCTACCAGCGGGACCAGATCGGCCCCGGCCAGGCGGTGGCCGGCCCGGCCATCTTGCACCAGCTCGACAGCACCACCGTGGTGCTGCCCGGCCAGCGAGCCCGCGCCGACGAGCTGGGCAGCCTGTGGCTGGAGGAGGCCCGGTGAGCGGCGGCCAGCCCCGCGCGGCGCGCCGGCGCCAGCCCGACCCCATCACCTTCGAGCTGGCCAGCGCCGCCCTGCACGCGGCGGCGGTGGAGATGGGCGAGGTGCTCAAGCACTCCAGCTACAGCCCGATCATCCGGGAGATGGACGACTTCAGCTGCGCCCTGTTCGCCGCCGACGGCGACCTGGTCGCCCAGGCCGACTTCATCCCGGCCCAGCTCGGCGCCATGTCCCTGGTCGTGAAGTCGATCATCAGCCGGTGGGGCGGCGCGGTCGCGCCCGGCGATGCCTACCTGGCCAACCACCCCTACCTCGGGGCCATGCACACCCCGGACCTGAACGTGATCATGCCGATCTTCCGCGACGGCGCGCTGCTGGCCTGGACCGGCACCGCCGCGCACCACATCGACGTGGGCGGGGTCCGGCCGGGCACCGAGGGCCCGGACCTGACCGAGGTGTACGCCGAGGGGCTGCTGCTTCCGCCGGTCCGGCTGTACCGGGCCGGGCAGGAGAACCCGGACGTGTTCGCCTTCGTCGGGGCCGCGGTGCGCGACCCGGTGTCCACCCTGTCCGACCTGCGCGCTCAGCGCGCCGCCTGCCTGGTCGGCGAGCGCCGGGTGACCGAGCTGGCCGACCGCTACGGCGCCGCGATGGTGACCGCGGTGTTCGGCCTGATGCTGGACTCGGTGGAGCGGGCCACCCGGCTGGACCTGGCCGACCTGCCCGACGGCGAGGCCGAGGCCGAGGGCTACCTGGACGACGACGGCGTCGGCGGGCCGCCGGTCCGGATCGCCGCCCGGCTGGCCAAGCGCGGCGACGCGCTGACCGTGGACCTCAGCGGCTGCGCCGCCCAGGTGCGGGGGGCGATGAACGTGCCCTGGGCCAGCACCCGGGCCAGCGTGGTCTACGCCATCCGGGCCATGACCGACCCGGCCCGGGCCACCAACGACGGCATCCTGCGCGCGGTGGAGATCATCTGCCCGCGCGGCAGCGTGCTGAACCCCGAGCCCCCGGGCGCCGTCTCGGTCCGGCACAACACCTGCCAGCGGCTGGCCGACACGCTGATCCGGGCCGCCTCGCTGATCTGGCCCGACCGGGCCGTGGCCAGCAGCACGGTGGCCTTCTTCGGCATGAACCTGGCCAGCGTCTCGCCCCGCACCGGCACGCCGAGCGTGATGGCCGAGGTGGCCGGCGGCGGGACCGGCGCGCACGGCGGCGGCGACGGGCTGGACGGGGTGGACACCTACATGGCCAACGTGGGCCTGATGCCGGTCGAGGTGGCCGAGTCCAGCTACAGCGTCCGGATCCGGCGCACCGAGCTGATCGCCGGGTCGCAGGGCGACGGCGAGCACCGCGGCGGCCTGGGCCTGCGCCGCGACTACGAGGTGCTGGGCCGGCCGGCCGCCGTCACCTTCTACTCCGAGCAGACCGATCCGCGCTTCGCGCCCCGCGGGGTGCGCGGCGGCACCGACGGCCAGCCATCGCGGATCACCATCTTCGGCCCTGACGGCGAGCCCGTCCCGGCCGGCGCCAAGGGGGCGATGACGCTCCCGCCCGGCTCGGTGATCAGGATCGAGACCAGCGGCGGCGGCGGGTATGGTGACCCGGCCCGCCGGGATCCGGCCCGGCGAGCAGCCGACGAGGAGGACGAGCGGGGATGAGCCAGCCAGCCAGCCATCGGCCAGCGGATGCGCCAGCGGATCTCGTGCTGCGCGGAGGCGCGGTCTATCAGGTGGACGCGGCCCGGTCCTGGGCCCGTGCGGTCGCCGTGCGGGACGGCCTGATCACCGCCGTCGGCACCGACGCCCAGATCGAGGCGCTGACCGGCCCCGGCACAGAGGTGGTCGAGCTGGGCGGCCGGATGCTGCTGCCCGGCTTCATCGACGCCCACGTGCACGCGTCCGGGGCCGGGCTGGAGCGCATGCAGTGCGATCTGGCCGAGGCCCACGGGCTGGATGACTACCTGGCCCTGATCCGCCAGTACGCGCAGGCCCGGCCCGGCGCCGCCTGGATCACCGGGGGCGGCTGGTCGATGGACGTGTTCCCCGGCGGCACGCCGTCCCGGCACGACCTGGACCGGGTGGTGCCCGACCGGCCGGTGTTCCTGTCCAACCGGGACCACCACGCGGCCTGGGTGAACACCAGGGCGCTGGAGCTGGCCGGGGTCACCGCCGGCACGCCCGACCCGGCCGACGGCCGCGTCGAGCGCGAGGCCGGCGGCAGCCCGGCCGGCACCCTGCAGGAGGGGGCCATGGGCCTGGTCCAGCGGGTCGTGCCCCGGCCCCAGGTGGCCGACCAGGTGGCTGGCATCGTCGAGGGCCAGCGCTACCTGCACGCGCTGGGCATCACCGGCTGGCAGGAGGCCATCGTCGGCGACTACGCCGTGGTGCCGGACTGCTTCGACGCCTACCTGGAGGCCGACCGCCGGGGCCTGCTCACCGGGCGGGTGGTCGGCGCGCTGTGGTGGCAGCGCGGCCGCGGGCCCGAGCAGCTGCCCGGCCTCATCGAGCGCCGCGAGCGGGCCGGCCAGCGGGGCCGGTTCCTGGCCACCAGCATCAAGATCATGCAGGACGGCGTGTGCGAGAACTTCACCGCCTCGATGCTGACCCCGTACCTGGACGGGCACGGCCACGAGACCGGCGGCGCCGGCCGCAGCTTCTTCGACGCGGCCGGGCTCCGGGAGTCGGTCACCGCCATCGACGCGGCCGGGTTCCAGGTTCACTTCCACGCCATCGGCGACCGGGCCGTGCGCGAGGCCCTCGACGCGGTCGCGGCGGCCAGGGCGGCGAACGGCGCCGGCCGGGGGCGACATCACATCGCGCACATCCAGGTGGTCCACCCTGAGGACCTGCCCCGGTTCCGCGACCTGGACGTGGCCGCCAACTGCCAGGCGCTGTGGGCCTGCGAGGAACCGCAGATGACCGAGCTGACCCTGCCGTTCCTGGGCCCGGTCCGGGCCGCGTGGCAGTACCCGTTCGGCAGCCTGGCCCGTTCCGGCGCCCAGTTGTGCATGGGCAGCGACTGGCCCGTGTCCAGCCCGGACCCGCTGTGGCAGATGCACGTGGCGGTCAACCGGACGGTGCCCCCCGGCTACCCCTACGCGCCGGCCGGCACCGGGAGCAGCGTGTTCCTGCCCCCGGAGCGCATCACCCTGCCCGATGCCATCGCCGCGTTCACCATCGGCTCGGCCTACGTGAACCACGCCGACCACGTCAGCGGCTCGATCGAGGCCGGGAAGGCCGCCGACCTGGTCGTGCTGGACCGCAACCTGTTCGCTCACCCGGTGGACGAGATCGCGCTGGCCCGGGTCGATCTGACCTTCGCCGGCGGCCGCCTGGTGCACGACCGCTACGCCAGCTAGCGGGACGAGCGAAGCTGAGGTGCGTTACTGACTGGTCTGAAAGTTGACCAACCTGGTCTATACTCTTAACCATGACTGTGGCCGCCACGCCCGTACCTCTGTCCGAGGCCAAGGCGCGCCTGTCTGAGCTAGCCAGGCGAGTCCGCCGGCAGCACGAGCGCATCACTCTGACCCGCAATGGAGAACCCGAGGCAGTCCTGCTGTCGGTAGATGATCTTGAGGGGCTTGAGATGACTCTGGAGATCCTCGGTGACAGTGCGGCTGTCACGCGTATCTCGGAGAGTCTGACTGCGCTAGGGCGGGGTGAGCCCGGTGCTGACCTGGCTGCGGTTCGCCAGGATCTGGCCCGCCGCCGCGCCGTGGGCGGGTGACGACCGAAACCGGGGGGCCATACGAGATCCGGTTTCAGCCCGCCGCCCGGCGAGCCGTCGCCGAGCGACTTCCGGAGGCCGTGGCCGCTGCGGTCCTTGAGTTCTGCGAAGCCACTCTCGCTGTCAATCCGCAACGAGTCGGAAAGCCACTGTTCGGGCCGCTCGCGGGCTGCCATGGCGCCCGCCGGGGCACTTATCGCATCGTCTACCGGATCGACGAGAGCAAACACGTCGTCCAGGTCCTCGACATCGATCATCGGTCGGACATCTATCTCCGCTGATCACTGCGCGGCACGGACCGGCTGACGTCGCTTCCCAGCGAGCACTCGCAGATCCGTGCTGACCGCGTGCAGTAACCGAATGCCACCCGCCTGACCTGCGGCTGAGCCCGGGTCAGGCAGCACGTGAGCTGGGTGGCAAGCCAGGCATCAAGGCGAGTGCAAGGTAGCGGGCCGACGCTGATGGCCATGGCTCCCGTGGGGGCCGCGGCTCAGCGACAGGGGCGCCCGCCATGACGACGCTCACCGTTACACCTCCGGCCCCGGCCGGACCGACGCTCTCGCTCGACCGCGAGGTGCGGTTCGGCGACCACCAGTACGCCTTTCACCTGAGATCGGGCCAGGACGCCTGGGCCGAGCTAGCCGCCAGGCTCGCGGACCTGAACGCGGATCACATATTCGTCATCACCGACACCGGTGTGCCCGCCGTCACGGTGCGGGACACCCTCGCAGCGGCGGGCCGCGCCTCCCCGGTCACGCCGCTGACCGTCCCGGCCACGGAGCAGGCGAAGAACGCCGCCACCGTGGTCGACCTGGCCGCGCGGGTCATCGCCGCGGGCGCGACCCGCAGCTCGGTGGTCATCGGGCTGGGCGGCGGCCTGGCCGGCAACGTGGCCGGGACGGTGGCGGGCTGGGTCTACCGCGGGGCGCCGCGGCTGGTCCAGATCCCGACCACGCTGCTGGCCCTGTCCGACTCGGTGCTCAGCCTCAAGCAGGCCATCAACTCGCCGTGGGGCAAGAACCACCTGGGCTGCTACAAGGCGCCGGTCTTCGTCTGGGGCCACCTGGACATCCTGCGCACGCTGCCGGCCGGCGAGAAGCGGGCGGCGCTGTGCGAGACGGCCAAGAACGTGCTGGCCATCTGCCCGGAGCGGTACGGCGAGTTCGCCGGGCTGCTGCGGCCGGAGGCCGACTACTCCGACGCCGAGCTGGCCTGGATCGTCGACCTGTGCCGGACCGCCAAGCAGTCGGTGATGGCACAGGACCCCTACGAGGCCGGCGAGGCCCTGGTCCTGGAGTACGGCCACACCGCGGGCCACGCGGCCGAGCACCTGACCGGGCACCTGAGCGAGGGCCGGCTGGCGCACGGGCCCGCCATCGCCATCGGGATGCTCGTCGCGGCCCGGGTCAGCGCCCGCCTGGGCTACCTCAGCCCGGCCGACGAGCGGGCCCACCACCGGCTGCTGGAGCGCAACGGCACGGCGCTGCGGTTCCCGCCCGGCCTGGCCGCCGAGGCGCTGCTGGACGCGATGCGCCGGGACAACAAGCGGGGCTACCACTCACCCGAGCCGGGCCGCATCGACATGGTCCTGCTCGACGCCCTCGGGCGGCCGCACACCGAGGGCGGCCGCGTCCTGACCCAGGTGCCGGAGGGCGTCGTGCTCGACGCCCTGCGGACCCGCACGACTCAGCCCACTAGTCAAGGAGAGCCAGCGTGAAAAGCACCACCATCGGCCGGCCCGCCGGGATCCCGGCGGCCGTCAGCTACGGGTCCATCATCAACAGCGGCGACAGCTTCGGCCTGGTCGAGAGCCTGGTCGGCGGCACGGGCAGCTGCTGGTGGACCCAGCTCGTGAACGGGATGCACGCGGCCTGGGGGCTGCGCTGCGTGGAGCACGTCAAGATCCCGCCTGGCGCTTCCTGCGGCACCCACCTGCACGACAAGGCCGAGGAGATCTACTACATCCTCGACGGCACGGCCCTGATGACGGTCAACGACCACGAGTTCGAGGTGGCCGCCGGCGAGCTGATCACCTGCCCGCTGGGCACCACGCACGGCATCGGCGTGCCCGCCACCGCGCCGGAGCCGATGAGCTTCCTGGTCGTGGAGGTCTTCCCCGGCAGCGCCCCGCCGCTGGCCCAGCCCGAGCGCTACCGGGTGCGTGACCACCTGCGGGCCACCGAGGGCTACCGCGGCTACCGGGGCGACGACCTCCAGATCGCGCACGTGGACCTGGCCCGCTGCTTCACCGGCCCCTGGCTGGGCTTCACCGAGATGGTGATCCCGCCGCACGACGCGCTGCCGCCCCACGACCGGCTGGGCCCGTACACGCTGCCCGGCCGGGGCGCCGAGGTGCTGTTCGTGGCCGACGGCGAGGCCGAGCTCACCGCGGGCACCCAGGTGCTCAAGGGCGGTCGCGGCGCCTGCCTGGCCGCCGCGCTGGACGCGCCGGTGACCATCCGCAACCTCAGCCCCCGCCGGGACCTGCGGGTGCTGTCCGTGCAAGGTCACGCGTGATGGACCTGCACCTGGCCGGCCGGACCGCGCTGGTCACCGGGGCAGCCAGTGGCATCGGCGCGGCGGCCGCGCGCGAGCTGGCCCGCGAGGGCGCCCGGCTGGTCCTGGTCGACCGGGACAAGCAGGGCCTGGCCGACGTCGCGGCCAGCCTGGCGACGCCGGCGGACGGCCCGCCGCCCGTCGAGGTGACCGCGAACCTGGCCACCGTCGAGGGCGTCGGCGCGGCCATGCGCGAGGCGCTCGCCGTCACCGGCGGCGTCGACATCCTGATCAGCAACGCGGGCGTGTGCCCGTGGCGGGGCCTGGAGCAGCTCACTGACGCCGACTGGCTGGCCACGTGGGAGCTGAACTTCATGGCCACGGTCCGGGCCGTGCGCTGGCTGCTGCCGGGCATGCGCGAGCGGGGCCGCGGCGCCATCGTCATCACGGCCTCGGACCTGGCCCGCCAGCCCGAGGCCGCCCCGGCCGACTACCAGGTCAGCAAGGTCAGCCTGGTGTCGTACATGAAGAGCCTGGCCATCGAGGCGGCGCCAGCGGTCCGGGTCAACGCCGTCGCGCCCGGCCCGACCTGGACCGCGCTGTGGGCGCGGCCCGGCGGCATCGCCGACGACCTGGCCCGGCGGCACGGGCTGCCGCCCGCCGCGGCGGTCGACCGCGAGCTGCGGCTGCGCCAGCTGCCGCTGGGCCGGATCGGCCAGCCCGGCGAGGTGGCCAGCGTGATCGCGTTCCTCGCCTCCGACCAGGCCAGCTATGTCACCGGCTCGGTCTGGGGCGTCGACGGCGGCAGCATCCGCGGGCTGTTCTGATAACAGCAAGAAGCGCCCTCGCCTGATAACAGCAAGAAGCGCTGCGGCTGATAACAGCAAGAAGTCACGAACGGAGACCGGCCCATGACCACGAGCATCAACCAGATCCCGGCGCCCCCGGTCGTCATCGAGCCCGGCGGCGGTGACCTCATCCACATGGGCGCGCTGGCCGTGTTCTTCAAGGTGGTCTCGGCTCAGGTGGGCGGGGCCTGCGAGCTGCACGAGCAGCCGATACCGCCGGGCACGCTGGTGGCCCCGCACACCCACGAGCGGCAGGACCAGGTCAGCTACGTGCTGGAGGGGACGCTCGGGTTCCGGGTCGGCTCCGCCGACGTCGAGGTCCCGGCGGGCGGCGCGATCTTCCGGCCGCGCGGCGTCCCGCACGCGGTGTGGAACGCCGGCCCCGGGCCGGCCCGGATGCTGGAGCTCAGCACGCCGGGCCGCGAGATCGAGGCCTTCTTCCGCGAGTTCGACCAGCTCAGCCAGGCCGGGCAGGTCAGCGCCGCGGCGGTCGCCGAGCTGGCCCGCCCGTACGGGATCAGCTACCACCTGGAACTGATCCCGCAGCTCGAGGCGCAGTACGGGATCAGCGCGGGCCGCGGCTGGTGGGCCCGGTGACCGACGTCGTCGTCGCCCCGGCCCGGGTTCCGGCCCGGATCTGGGCCCTGCCCAGGGAGATGCCGGCCCTGGTGCTGGACCGGGTCAGCGTGGCCTACCCGGGCGGCCTGGGCCGTCCGGCGGTCGACGAGCTGAGCCTGGAGGTGGAGCGGGCCCGGGTCTACGGCATCGTGGGCCCCAACGGGGCCGGGAAGACCACCACGATCAGCATGATCACCGGGCAGCTGGCGCCGGCCGCCGGCTCGATCCTGGTCCTGGGCCGGGACCGGGGCCGGGCCAGGGAGCGCAACGCCATCCGGCGCAGCATCGGCGTCGTCCAGCAGCGTAACGGCCTGTACGCCGAGCTGACCGCCTTGAACAACCTCCAGTTCCACGCCGCCCTGTACGGAATGCCGCGCCGCCAGCAGGCCGGCCGGATCGCCGCGGTGCTGGAGCTGGTCGGCCTGGCCGACCGGGCCGGGGACCGGGTGAAGACGTTCTCCGGCGGCATGCAGCGCCGCCTGGAGATCGCCCGGGCGCTGCTGCACGACCCGGACCTGCTCATCCTGGACGAGCCCACCACCGGGGTGGACCCGCACTCCAAGGCGGCCATCTGGACCTACGTCCAGGCCCTGAAGAACCAGGGCAAGACGATCGTGGTCACCACCAACGTGCTGGCCGAGGCGGACGACTGCGACCAGGTGGCGATCATCAACGAGGGCCGGCTGCTGGTCGTGGACACCCCGAGCGAGCTGCGCCGCCAGCACGGCGAGATCCGGATCACGGTGCGGATGCGGGCCACCCCGTTCACCGCGGAGACCGTCGCGGTGCGGATGCGGCGGCTGGCCGGCATCACCTCGGTCTCGGTGGCCAGCGCGCCCGGCGGCTGGTGCGAGCTGGAGGCGACGCGCCGCGGCGGCGGCCGGCTGGACGGGGTCTTCGCCTGCTTCCCGCCCGACGTGCACGTGGACGACCTGACCGTCGCCGAGGCCAACCTGGAGCAGGTCTTCCTGTCGCTGACCGGCCCCGGGCTACGGGATTAGGAGCTCTGGCCATGGCAGGCCCCGCGGCCATCCGGCTGCTGCGCTGGACGGCCTCCTGTTTCGGATCGATAGCCCGCCGGGTCGGCGTGGGCGTGCGCGTGACGGCTGGCTGCGCGCGCAAGGAGGTCCTCACCTCGCTGACCGAGAAGAGCGTGCTGATCCAGAGCATCAGCCTGCCGGTCAACTACCTGATCATGATGTCGCTGTACGTGCTGGCCGGCTCGCACGCCCCGACGGCCGTGGTCATGCAGGACCACGGCCCGTACGCGCAGCAGTTCGCGGCGGCCATGGCCCACTCCGACAGCTACCGGCTGGAGGTCGAGACCGCCGGTCAGGCGGCGGCCCAGATGAAGGCCGGGACGCTGGTCTCGGTGGTGACCATCCCGCCCTACTTCGACCGGGCCATGACGCTCGGCCGCCACGCGACGGTCCTGCAGAAGGTCAACAACCTCAACGCCGACCTGACCGACGACGCGGTGCGGGCCCTGCGCACCTCGGTGACCAGCTTCTACGCCAATGCCCTGCCCGGCCGGCTGCACGTGGTGACCCGCATTCACAACGCCTACCCGCACCCCATGGGGTACATCCCGTTCCTGTCCATGAGCGTGGTGGTCATCGCGCTGATGGTGTCCGGGCTGCTCCAGGCGGGCAACGCCGCCGCGCGCGAGTTCGAGCAGGGGACGATCACCGAGATCCTGATGTCGCCCGCCCGGCAGGGGCTGGTGCTGATCGGCCGGATGCTGGGCGCGTTCGCGATCAGCCTGCCCGCCGGGCTGGTCGTGCTGGCCGTGGTCATCTGGGGGGTGGGCGACCATCCGGTCCACCCGTGGCTGATGGCCGGGACCTCGCTGCTCACGCTGGCGGTGTTCATCGCCGGCGGCACCGCGCTGGGCCTGGCCGTGCGGGACCGGTCCACGCTGACCATCCTGACCCGGGCCATCCCGGTCCCGCTGTTCTTCCTGTCCGGCGTGTTCGGGGTGATCGGCTACCAGACCCGGGTCGTGCAGGACATCGCCACCGCGCTGCCCACCCACTACGCCATCGTGCTCGAGCAGTACGCCATCGGCGGGTACGGCACCAGCACCCTGCCGATCTCGGTCGACCTGGGCATCCTGGGCGCGTTCCTCGCCGGGTTCGCCCTGCTGTCCGCGGCGCTGCTGATGCGGGCCCGGCGGCCCCAGCCCGCCCGGCGCCGCGCGGCCCGGCTGGCCC
>JBOHCO010001105.1:0-2598 GCA_050698895.1 Streptosporangiaceae bacterium | reverse complement strand
ATGATCCCGGCCACCAGCCGCCGCGACCTGCGCTTCGGGGGCGGGCCGCCCGGCGTGCCGTAGCCGGGGCCGGCATAACCGGGCCCGCCCGGCTGGCCGGGCACGCCGTAGCCGCCGTAGCCGCCGTAGTTCCGGTATCCCCCGGACTCGCCCGCCAGGCCGTACCCGCCGACAGTGGCGGCGTACCCGCTCGGCGGCATGTTCCCCGGCTGGCCGTGCTCGCCCGCCTGGCCGTACTGGCCGGGCGGCCCGTACTGGCCGGGCTGGCCGCTCGGGCTGGCATGGCCGCCGCCCAGCTGGCCGTACGGCGACGGCTGGCCCGGCTCGCCCGCCTGCCCGTACGGGGCCGGCTGGCCCGCCTGGCCGGGGTGAGCGTCCTGGCCGTGCTCGCCGTGCTCGCCGGGCTGGCTCGGGTATCCGGCGGTAGTGCTGGGCTGACCGTAGTCCCCGCTCGGGTCACGCGGTACGCCCGATCCGGACGCGTGTCCGGCGCCGGACGACGGCGCCGGTGACTCGGGCTGCGCTGGCTCCTGCTCTTCCGGCTGACCGTGGATACTCATGACTGCTTCCTCCGATGCGTGCGCTCCGTTGGCCCACGTCTCGATACTCGGCGCCGAACCCGGGTGTTCACTCCAGGCATTCGCTGACAGTTTCCTGAATGCCCGCTGAACCTGAAGCTCAGCTGAACGCCGCATCTGCGCAGCCCGGCCGGCCACCACCCGGCCGCGACAACGCCACCGCCCACAGCACTCTTCCCGTGCGGGCCGCGAATATGCCCGTTAGTTCCCTCGCGGCCCGCGCACGCGGCGCCGCCTGCGGGCAGGCGTCGACAAGTCGATAAACCGACATGGGCTTAAATCGACTTCAGTGACGATCTCCGGGCGTCACCCGGTGGCGTTGAGCCAGCGGACCGGCGCCCCGGCGCCGGCGTGCCGGAACGACTCCAGCTCGTCGTCCCAGGGCTGGCCGAGCAGCAGTGACAGTTCCGCCTCCAGCGACCCGCCCAGCGCCGGGTGGCGCGGCTCGTGCCGGTCGCGCAGCGTGCCGAGCTGGCCGCTCGGGCCGTGCTCGGACTGGCCTGAGCCGGCGTGAGAGGAGGCGGCCAGCGCCATGGCCGCGCGCAGCCGGCCCTCCGGGACCAGGACGTCGCCGTTGGCCGCGACCACCGCGCTGAAGGTGCCCAGGGCCGGCGTGTAGCTGTACCGGACCGCGTCACAACCGGGGCTGGCCTCCTCGGTGACCTCGAAGCGCAGCCGGTTCCAGCCGGCCAGCGCGGAGGTGATGGCCCCCGAGGCGCCGGGGTGGCCCTGCCATTCCAGCTCGGCGCGCAGCGCACCGGGTGACGCGGGCTGATCCACCCACGGCAGGCTTACGGGCACACCAAGAACCCCGGCTACTGCCCACTCGATATGCGGGCACAGCGCCGGGGGGGCGCAGTGAACCTGCAACACGCCACTTGCGGACACTAAACCTCCCTGCGACCGACCAGGTGCGTCTTCCCCAACGACCTAGTCACCCGCAGGCACCACGTGCGTGCTGCTGTCAACATTGTGCCCTACCGCGGGCACTCGCACCAGCATCACGGGCATTCGCGGGTGTTCGCGGTCAGCTTTCGGCGCCGGGCCGGCCATCCCGCCGTCGCCGGACGCGGCAGTCCCGGCCTGAACGGCGGCCCGGCCGGGTGCCCGTCGCGGCGGTGCGGTCCGGCCATTTGCACCGGCCAGCCCGGCCGGCTCCGGGCCCGCGCCAGAAAAGGTCAGCTGTCACCAGGAGTACGCAATCGTCTGCGTATGTTGTTATAGAGGGGTGATACGGGCAGCGGGGACATACCGACAGTTAGCGGGCCCGAGCCTGGACCGCGATGCGGCCGCACTGCTGTTCGTGGCCGACATGTACGGGGTCCAGCTCGACCAGCTCGGGGCCATGCTGGGGGTGTCCGATCGCCGGTCCGCCGACATCGCCGCCCGCTGGGTCACGCGCGGGCACGCGCAGGCCGGCCGGCTCAGTCCCGGCGCCCGCTGGGCCTGGCTGACCAAGGCCGGCCTGACGGCCTGCGGGCTGCCCTACGCTGCGAACCCGCCCGCGCTGTCCCGGCTGGCTCACCTGCGCGCGGTGACCGCGGCGCGGCTCGCGCTTGAGGCGGTGCCGGCCTACGCCGAGGCGGGCGCGCACTGGCGCAGCGAACGGCACCTGCGGGCCCGGCTGGGCGGCCGCCTGGGCCGCCGCGAGCACCTGCCCGACGCCGAGGTGCACTGGCCGGACGAGGCGGCCCCGGACTCCGGCCCCGAGGCCCGCTGGCCGGACCACGCGGTCCCGGGCTCCGCTCCCGGCCTCGATCCCGGCCCGGCCCCGGCGGGTGAGTGCTGGGCCATCGAGGTCGAGCTGACCCCGAAGACGCTGGCCCGGACCACCGCCATCATGCGCGAGCTGCTGACCCGCACCGGCGACTACGGCGCCCCGGCCGCCGAGGCCAGGGTGCGCGGTCACCCGCCGCGCCACGCCAGGGCCATCTACCTGTGCTCCCCGGCCGCCGTCGGCGTCGTCGGCCGGGCCCGCGACGCGCTCGGCGCCGACGGCGTCCGGATCGAGATCCGGGTC
>JBOHCO010001104.1:0-7526 GCA_050698895.1 Streptosporangiaceae bacterium | reverse complement strand
CGAGAATCTTGCGCTTCATTGCCCGGAATCTCCTCGTACCAATCGCAGTGAGCGGCCCCAGTACAACCCCGAGCCGGGACCGCCTGCCCTGGCTGCCCCCGCCCGTCCATGTTCGGCACGGTCGCGTGGCAACCGTCACCAGCGCCTCACATTAGTTCGGTTCCCGCCATTTCGCCCGGCGAATACACGGCCTAATCATGAACTTTTCCGCAGGCCGGCAGCAAGGGCGTACGAGACCCGTAATTGACCTCGGCCGATGACTCACGGCCGGCCGGCGGACGGAGCAGTTACCTGACTAGAGTCAGAGGATGCACGGGATGGACGCGGACATGATCGGTCAGGTCAGGCGGTTCAACCGGACCGTCACGGAACGGGCCGGCGCGCTGCGCGATGAGTTCCTGGCCCGCGAGCGCCCGCTCGGGCAGGCCCGCGTGCTGTGGGAGATCGGCCCGGACGGCTGCGACGTCCGGCGCCTGCGAGCCCGGCTGGACCTGGACTCGGGGTACCTGAGCCGGCTGCTGCGGGCCCTGGAGGGTGGCGGGCTGGTCGAGGTCGGGCCGAGCCCGGCCGACCGGCGAGTGCGCACGGCCCGGCTGACCGGCGCCGGGCTGGCCGAGCGGGCGGAGCTTGACCGGCGCTCCGACGAGGCCGCCGTCGCGCTGCTCGCGCCGCTCAGCACGGGGCAGCGCGGCCGGCTCGCCGCCGCGATGGCCGACGTGGAGCGGCTGCTGCTGGCCTCGGCCGTCCAGGTCGCGCCCTGCGACCCGCGCCACCCCGACGCCCGGTTCTGCGTGCGGGCCTACTTCAGCGAGCTAGGCCGCCGGTTCGAGAGCGGCTTCGACCCCGCGCAGAGCCTCCCGGCGGACGACGACGAGCTGACCCCGCCCGCGGGCGTGCTGCTGGTCGCCCGCCTGCACGACCAGCCCGTGGGCTGCGCCGCGCTCAAGCTCCACGACGGCCAGCCGGCCGAGATCAAGCGGATGTGGGTGGCGCCCGAGGCCCGCGGCCTCGGCCTGGGCCGGCGGCTGCTGGACGAGGTCGAGGCCGCGGCCGCCGCCCGGCGGGTGACCACCCTGCGGCTGGAGACCAACCGCTCGCTGACCGAGGCCATCAGCCTGTACCGGGCGGCCGGGTACCGCGAGGTGGCCGCGTTCAGCCGCGAGCCCTACGCCCACCACTGGTTCGAGAAGGCCCTTACTCCAGCGGCTGCAAGCCGGCCGCGGTGAGCAGGTAGGAGCCCTTGTCCTGCCCGGAATCGACGATCAGGCCGGTGATCGCCTGGCCGGCGATCTCCGGGGTGACCACCGGGCCCAGGTCGCGGATGTAGCTGTCCAGGTCGGCGCCCGCCCGCCGCGCGTAGGCGGCCACCGCGGCCGCGCCGAGGTCGGTGGCCGGGGTGAGCTGCGGGAGCACGGCGGCGAACCGGATGCCCAGCCCGGCGCGCTCGGCCTCCGCGGCCGCGTAAGCGCTGATGAAGGCGACGGTGGCCTTGGCCCCGGCGTAGCCGCCGGACAGCGGTGAGCCGCGCCGGGCGGCCCCGCTCGACATGGCGACCACCGTGCTGCCGGGCGGCAGCGGGAGCAGCAGCGCCTCCCTGGTCCAGTGAAACACCTGCTGCACGTCCACCTCCCAGTTGCGGCTGAACGTCTGCCAGGTGTGCTGGTGCAGCGGGCGGGACAGCGGCGCCGCCCCGGCCGCCAGGACCAGCACGCCGGGCTGGTAGACGTCGATGAGGTGGCCGGCCACCACCGGGTCGGCCGCATCCGCGGCGACCGGGGTGAACCGGTCACCGAGCTGCTCGCGCAGTTCCGCCAGCCGCGCGGCGTCCCTGGCCACGCCGACGACCTGCGCGCCGGCATCGGCCAGGGCGACCGAGATGCCGCGGCCCAGGCCCCGGCTGGCC
This sequence comes from Streptosporangiaceae bacterium, assembly GCA_050698895.1. Taxonomy (GTDB): domain Bacteria; phylum Actinomycetota; class Actinomycetes; order Streptosporangiales; family Streptosporangiaceae; genus DASUBV01. The sequence continues at coordinate 5,623 of JBOHCO010001104.1, read as the reverse complement.
CCGGTGACCAGGGCGGTCGTACCAGAAAGCGGCTCAGTTGACATCGGAAGCTCCTTCGCTGTGATTCGGTGCTTGTGGTCCCTCACCTAGTCAGATCCGGGCCGGGCACTGGACTCACCGCCGATGAGTTCCGCGGCCGGGCGGTGTCTGTACTGGTGTGACCGCTGTCAGTGATTCCAGGACCGCCGATTCCATGACCGCCGAGGAGTTCGCGCGCCTGACCGAGCCGTTCCGGGCCGAGATGCTCGCGCACTGCTACCGGATGCTCGGCTCGGTGCACGACGCCGAGGACCAGGTGCAGGAGACGATGGTCCGCGCCTGGCGCTCCTACGGCCAGTTCGAGGGCCGGTCCACGCTGCGCACCTGGCTGTACCGGATCGCCACCAATGCCTGCCTGCGGGCCATCGAGACCCGCCGCCGGCGGCCGCTGCCATCGGGCCTGGGCGCCCCGGCCGAGCCGGGCACCCCGCTGAGCGCGGAGCACCCCGAGGTCGGCTGGCTGGAGCCGATCCCCGACGCCCTGTTCACGGTCGCGCCCGCCGACCCGGCCCAGGTGGCTGTGTCCCGGCAGAGCATGCGGCTGGCCCTGGTCGCGGCGCTGCAGTACCTGCCCGGCCGGCAGCGGGCGGTGCTGATCCTGCGCGACGTGCTGGGCTGGCGGGCGGCCGAGGTGGCCGACCTGCTGGGCGTGACCACGGTGGCGGTGAACAGCCTGCTGCAGCGGGCCCGGGCTCAGCTGGGCGAGGCGGTCCCGGCCGAGAGCGAGATCCGCGAGCCGGACCACGGGCAGGAGCGGGCGCTGCTCGACCGGTACGCCGCGGCGTTCGAGACCGCGGACGTGGACGGCCTGCTGCGGCTGCTGCGGGCGGACGCCGGGTTCGAGATGCCGCCCCAGCCGGCCTGGTTCACCGGTCGCGGCGCCATCGGGCAGTTCCTGGCCGACGTGGTCCTCACCGAGCCGGACCGGTTCCTGATGCGGCCGGTCGCGGCCAACGGCCAGCCCGCCCTGGCTGGCTACCTGCGCGACCGCGACGGCGTCTACCGGGCCCACGCGATCCAGGTGATCACCGTGTCCGGCCCGCTCATCAGCCACGTCGTGTCGTTCAACGACCCCGGCCTGCTCGGCGTCTTCGGGCTGCCCCCGGTGCTGGGCCGGGACGGCTGAGCGAGATCAGCAGAAACGGCCCTTGTTAGTGATGCGCCTTTTGGTGGTAACACCGGCGGTAAAGGCGTGGATCTGGTCTTATAACCTGATGTTGCATGAGCGGCTGACCGAGGGGACCCAGCGTGGCCGAATCTGACACCGTTCCATCAGGCATTGATGTGTCGGTTCCGAACGTGGCGCGGATCTATGACTACCTGCTGGGCGGCAAGGACAACTTCGCGGCCGACCGGGAGTCGGCCGCGCTGGCGCTGCGCGCCGTTCCGCAGATGCGCTCGCTGGCGCTGGAGAACCGGCGGTTCCTGAGCCGGGCCGTGCGCTTCTGCACCGAGGCGGGCGTCCGGCAGTTCATCGACGTCGGCGCCGGGCTGCCAACCCAGGACAACGTGCATCAGGTGGCGCAGCGGGCCGACCCCGACGCGCGCGTGGTGTACGCGGACAACGACGCCGTGGTGGTGAGCCACGGGCAGGCCCTGCTGGCCGAGGACCGGCAGACGGCCGTGATCCGCGGCGACCTGCTGGCGCCCGAGGAGATCCTGGACAGCCCGGAGCTGCGGGCGCTCATCGACCTCGACCAGCCCGTCGTGCTGCTGCTGGTGGCGTTGCTGCACTTCATCCCCATCGAGTCCGGGCCCGACGCCTGCGTGGCCCGGCTGCGCGATGCGGTGGCGCCGGGCAGCTACCTGGTCGTCTCGCACTCGGAGGTGGCGCCCGAGCACGCGGTCGGGACCACGCCCCTGTCCGAGGAGACGCGCCTGCTCGGGCAGGCCTACAACCGCCCGATGGGCCCGGTGCGGAGCCGGGCGGAGATCGCCGAGTTCTTCGGTGACTGGGAACTCCTCGAGCCCGGCGTGACGGAGGTGTGGAACTGGCGGCCCGAGGGAGAGTCGTTCGTCAGCCCCAGTTCTATCGTGTCGATGGTCGGCGCGGTCGGCCGCAAGCACTGAACGACCGCAAGCACTGAACGACCCCAAGCACTGAACGGCGGAGGCCGGCCCCCGCGCGGCACCGGCCTCCACTCGACTCGGGCGTCAGCCGGGGGTGACCACCCAGCCGGGGCTGACGAACACCATGCCCTGCGGCTCGAACGCCGGGCCGCTGGGCCGGACGCGGCTGATGTGGCCGGTCCGCGGGTTCAGCGAGCCCAGGTAGTTCGGCGGGAAGCCGGGCCCCGGGCAGGTGGCCGGGGCGTTGGCGGCATCGCAGGGCGTGACCGCGACGAAGATCGAGTGAGCCGGGAACCGACCGGTGATCACGTCGATGGTGTCGCCGCTGGTGTCCGAGCCGTACAGCCGGCCGCGCGGGCTGCGGGCCCACGCGGTGTCGTCGACGGACTGGGACAGGCGGAGCACCGACAGTCGCGGCGCCCGGCCTCGGCCGGGCTGGACGAAGATCTGCTCCTTGTCGCCCTGGCTGGTCAGCATGAAGTCGCCGGCGAACCGGGGCCCGGAGGCCGGGACGATCTCGTTGGAGTCGGGGTCGGTCAGGGCCAGCCGGACCACCCGTCCGTGGTCGCGGCCGAGGTTGGCCACGGTGGCGCGGGACTCATCGAAGAACAGCGGCCGCACCGTCGCCACGTGGCTGGCCCGGTCAAAGGTCACCGAGTACACGGCCGGGTAGCTCGGCTGCGGGGCCGCCTTGCCGGCCGTGCCGGGCGCCGAGGCGCTGATCAGGATCCGGCCGTGGTAGACGGAGATGGCGTCGGTGCCGCCCTTGCTCGGCAGCGGCTCGTTGTAGCGGTAGTGCTGGACCTGCGCCGCGGCCGCCGCGCCGGGCGTGATGGTGTACACGCTGGAGTGCGCGTCCTCGTTGACCGTGGCGATCACCAGGTGCCGGCCGGTGTCGGTGGTGAGGCCGTCGCACTTGCCCTTGAGGTCCCACTGGCGGACGACGTGACCGCTGGCGGTGAACTCGACCACCGTGCTCATCGTGTTGCCGTCGGAGCTGGGCTCGCCCTGCGGGCCGACGCCGTTCTGGAACGCGGTGAAGATGTGGTGGCCGAGAACCCCGATGTCATCGGGGCTGGTCAGCGGCTCGGTCTTGCGCGTGCTGCTGCCGACCGGGACGTAGCTGTGCCGCAGCTTCATGCCGTTGAGGATCTGCCGCACCCGGAACTGCGGCGCACGGGGGTGCGCGGGGTGCCGGGCCGCTGGAGTGCTGGCCTGCGCGGGTGCGGCCGCGGCGGCCGCCGCCCCGGCGATCAGGAAGCTCGCCGAGACCGCGGTGGCCGCGCCCAGGATCTTCGCGGCACGGCCGGTCGTGTTTGCCATGAGGCCCCTTCCGGTTGCGGATGACTTACTACGACCTAGTAGTAGTCCGGGCCACTGATCTGCAATCGAATGCGGACAGGCCAGCAGGTGTACTGATGGCAAAGGAAACGTCAGGTCAGGCGGGGTACGGCCGGGCCCGGGCGTTCGGTGCGGTGAGATTCGGGGGGTTTCGGGAGACTTCGGGCCGGTTCGGGGGCCTCAGCGGCGCCTGAGGCTGCCGATGCCCAGCGACCCGGCCGCGACCTGCTGCTCGGCGGCGCGCACGTAAGCGGCCGGGTCCTTGTCCACCACGGGCACCCCGGCGTAGTGCCGGGCCTCGAAGGCGGTGAAGGCCACGGCCAGGTCGTGCCGGAGCTGGAGGCTGGCCAGGCGCCGGAAGTCGGTCAGCCCCTCGCGCTCCTCCTCGGCCATGTGATCCCCGTTGGCCACGTTCACCGCGGCCACCGCGGCGAACCACGGGCTGCTGCCGACCTCGTCACCGGGCACCGCCAGGATGGCGTCGCGGATGTCGTTGTGGTCGTGGATAGCGTCGAGGGTCTCCGGCTCGGCCCCGGTCAAGCCCACCCGCAGCAGCTGCGGGTAGAAGATCTCCTCCTCGGCGGCGGCGTGCAGCTCCAGGAACACCGCCGTCCGCGCCCACAACGCGCCCAGCGTGCCCGTGTCAGACCGGTCGATCTGCTCCAGGATGGAGAACAGCCGCCGCTGCTCGTGATGGTCATCGAGGATCAGCTGGGTTATGTCCACGGTCCCTCATGCTAGCTAGGACCCGGCCCGGCCCCGGCTCAGGGCACCGCGGTGAACAGCTCGTAGGCGATGCCGTCGGGGTCGCGGATGTACACGCCGCGGCCGCCGCCGAGGTGGTTGATCTGGCGGTCGGACTGCCGCGGCGCGGACCCCCAGGACAGGTCGGAGCCCTCGGCCAGGGCGAGCGCGCGGTCGAAGGTGGCGTCGTCGACCAGGAAGGCGTAGTGACCGGGCCGGGCGCCGAGGCGCTCGTCGAAGTCGAAGGTCAGGTCGTCGTTGATCCGCACCGGCACGAACGGTCCGGCGGGCGGGCTCACCGGCAGGCCCAGCAGGCCGGCCAGGAACTGGGCGCCGCGGTACGCGTCGGCGACGGGCACGATGGTGTGGTTCAGGATGATCGTCACGGGCGGCCTCCAGTGATCTGGTCGTCGGGCTCGGCGGACGTGGCGGACTCGTCGGCGAGGCGCTGCAGGTAGCCCGCCAGCCGACTGGCGTCGGCGGCCGGCCAGCCGGTCACGAGCCGGGCGAACACCTGGTCCTGCCAGGTGTGGGCGGCGGCCAGCAGGTCCCGGCCCGCCGGCGTGATGGCCAGCTCGGTCCGGCGGGCGTCGCCGGGGTGCGCGGTCTTGGCGACCAGGCCGGCCGCGACGGCACTGGCCAGCATCCGGCTGGCATTGGACCGGTCCAGGCCGAGCTGGACGGCCACGTCGGCGATCGCGGCCGCGGAGCCCTCAGCGGCACCGGAGCCCTCAGCGGCACCGGAGCCCTCAGCGGCCCTTGAGCCGTCAGCGGCACCGGCGGCCGCGTCGATGGCCTCGAGCACCAGGACGTGGCCGACGTGCGCGGCATCGCCGGCGCCCCGCTGCACCTGCCGGGCGGCGTCCGCCGCCCACCGCCGGGACCAGAACCGGACCAGCCGGAACAGCGCGGGCCCACCGCCAGTGAGCCCACCGCCAGTGAGCCCACCGACTGTGAGTCCACCGGCCGTGAGGCCACCGGCCACGGAACTCACAGCGGCCACGGAGCTCACAGCGGCCACAGGAGTCGAGTTATCTATGCGCATCGCACACATAATACATGCGATCCGCACGCAGTTCCCGAACGCAACGACGTGACCGGCCCTTTCACGTCGCTGTAACGACGTGCCCGGCCCCTTTCACGTCGTTCGCGCGCTCCTGCGCTCGCCCCGGTCACGTCTCCGGGCTGGCCTCCGGCTGGATCTCGACGCCCGCGCCGCTGAGCTGGTCGGCCCACCCCCGGGCCAGGTCGGCCTCGCTGTACTCGTCGTGCCAGTTCCACCACCCGTAGGGCTGGGTCTGCGGGTAGCCCTCGGGCGAGTCCTCCCACTCCTCCTGGCGGCCGAGCGCGGTGATGTCGAGGTAGCTCCAGGTGCTGCCCATCGCCTCGTCGCCCCGGCTGCTGATGAAGTAGGTGCGGAACACCCGGT
>JBOHCO010001103.1:0-4888 GCA_050698895.1 Streptosporangiaceae bacterium | reverse complement strand
CACATGGGTTGAGCTGCCGCCGGGCTTCTCCTCGGCCGATCTCACTCAGGCCGCGCCCGGCCACGGGCTGAGCCTGCTGCCCGGCGGGCGGTTCTCACCCGACGGCACCCTCGACCGGTTCCTGCGGATTCCGTACGGGCTGCCGAGCGAGTCACTGCGGGCCGCCGGCGCGCGGCTTGGCCACCTGCTGGAGGCGGTCCGGCCCGCCGGTCACCGGGCCTGACCCGCGCCGCAGCCGTGCTGCTCGAGCTCGGCGAGGTAGTCGCTGACCGGGCCGGCGGTGAGCATGCCGCTGGCCGCGTCCGCGATCTCGCCCGCCGCGGGCAGCAGCGCCTCGTGCGCGGTGGCCGCGACGGCGCGGTCGGCCAGGATGACGGCGGCTCGGGCGGTGAGGCACCACAGCGCCTCCGCCAGCAGGCCGGGTGGTGGCGCCGGGCAGCTCCGCAGCGCCCGGCTCGCGCCGCCGGAGTCGCCGCGGGCGAGCAGGAGCCAGGGGCGTGCCCAGGCGTGGTAGGGACCCCAGTCCGTCCCGTCCGGGAAGCTGGCCGGCTCGCGCCGCCAGACCCGCAGGCACAGCTGCGCGAGGGCCAGCAGGCCGTGCTCGACTCCCGGCATGCCGGCGCCGTCCAGCAGCGTCGCGGCCTGGCGGTAGCGCTCCTCGGCGCCGCCCGGGTCCGTGGTGGCGGCCGGGTCCGCGGTGGCGGCGGCTCGCAGGGCCCGGTACCAGCTGGTGAACAGGCCGGCGAGCGGTCGTTCGTGAAGCTCAGCGAGCTGGTCCAGGACCGCCGCCTGCGTGTCGGCGCCCCTGAAGTCGCCGAGCCCGCTGAGCGCCTGGAGCCTGATCAGGCGCCCGAGGACCTCGAAGCTGACCAGCCCGTGCCGCGTGGCCAGGGCCACGATCTCGCCGCCGATCGCGTCGCGCCGCGCGGCCAGTCCGGTCCGCCAGAAGGTCTGCATCCACACGCCGTTGAGTGCGAAGGCGAGCAGCGCCGGATCGCCGAGCCGGCGCGCGATCGTCTCGGCCTCGGCCGCCGCCTGCCCGGCGCGGCCGTCTCGCCCGCCGCGTGACTCCAGGGCGATGGTGGCCAGGAGCCGGGGCCGGAGCGGATCACGGCCGGCCGGAAGCACGGTGAGCGTGCGCTCCGCGGCGGTGACGATCCGCTCCGCCGCGGCCGGGTCGTCCGAGCGCGGCCAGATCGCGGGCACGTCGAAGTTCGCGATGACCCGCGCGGTGAGGCCGGGATCTCCGATCTGCTCGGCCGCCTCGATGGCGGCCAGGCGCTGGCTCATGGCCGCCTGCAGGCCGGGTCCGCCGGCCAGCGCGAGGCTGCCCGCGAGCGTGGCGGCCGACTCCAGGCGGGTGCGGGTGAAGCCGCGCGCCGTCCGCTGGTAGGCCGCGGTGGTGGCCGTCAGCACGTCATCCGCCGGGAGGTCGAGGTGGGCCTCGTGGCGCAGGATGCTGGTCTCCAGCGCGGCCAGTGACGGGCCGAGGTCCAGGCCGAGCTCGGCGGCCAGCAGCGACTTGGCCCGGCCGATTACGTCGAGGGCCTCGGCCTGGCGTCCGCAGCGGTACAGGGCGAGCGCGAGCAGCCGCCATGCTTCCTCGCGCCAGGGCTGTCCGCTGACCAGGGCCTGCAGGTCGGGCACGGCCTGCGCCGCGCGGCCCAGCGCGAGCCGGGCCTCGGCCTGCCGCTCGATCAGGCCCAGGCGCAGCTCCGTCAGCCGCGCGCAGTCGCCGCTGGCCCACGGCTCGCCCGCGAACCCGGCATAGGCCGGACCCCGCCACAGGGCCAGCGACTCATCGCTCAGTTCCAGCGCGCGCGGCGGCGGGGCGGCAGCGGCGCCGGCGGCCAGCTTCTCGAAGCGGAGCGCGTCCAGGTCATCGGGGCCGGCTCGCAGCGCGTACCCCGGCCCCTGGGTGACCAGGATGCGGAACCCGGACTGCGGCGGCCGGCCCGGCTCGACGGAGCGCCGCAGGGCGCCGACGAAGGTCCGGATCGCCCCGGCCGGCGGCGTCTCCCACAGGTCCTCGATCAGGACGCCGAGCGGCACGACCCGGCCGCGCGCGACGGCGAGCCGGGCCAGCACCGCCCGGTGCCGGGGACCCTTGAGGTCCAGCGCCACGCCGTCCGCGTCCCAGGCGACGACCGGGCCCAGCACCCCGAACGTCACCCGGCCCGATGAGGCCTCCGCACCCACCCGGTCATGCTACGGCGCTGATCAGATGCTGATCGCGAGGCGCGACAGTACCGCTATGACCATGACGATCCCCGGGTTCGGCTACGAGCGTGTCGCCGTGGCCGACGGCGTGCGGCTGAACGCGGCCATCGGCGGCCGCGGCCGCCCCGTCGTGCTGCTGCACGGATTCCCGCAGACCCACCTGATGTGGCGGCACGTCGCCGCTGAGCTGGCCGCCGGGCACACCGTGATCTGCCCTGACCTGCGCGGCTACGGCGCCAGCGACAAGCCGGCCGAGGACGGCCCGGATACCTATGCCAAGCGGACCATGGCCGCCGACATCGTGACGCTGGCCCGGGCCCTGGGCCACGACAGGTTCGCCCTGGCCGGGCACGACCGGGGCGCGCTGGTCGCCATCAGGGCCGGCCTGGACCACCCGGCCTCGGTCAGCCACCTGGCCATCATGGACGTCCTGCCCACCCTCGACATGTGGAGCGTGCTGCACGGCGCCGGCGCGGCGGTGGCCTTCCACCTGTACCTCATGGCCCAGCCGCCGGGCCTGCCCGAGCAGATGATCAGCGCCAGTGCGGACGCCTTCTTCGGGCACTTCCTCGACTCCTGGGCCCGGCACCCCGCCGCCGACACCGCTGCCATCCCCGGCGATGTCCGGGAAGAGTACCTGCGGGCCTCCCGCGAGGCGGTCCCGTCCATCGTGGCCGATTACCGGGCCAGCGCGGGCATCGACATCGAGCACGATCAGGCCGACGGGGCCGCCGGGCGCGTCCTGGCCATGCCGGTCACCGTCGTCCAGCAGGACTGGGGCGCCGCCCTCGGCTATGACGCCGCCGGGCTCTGGCGCCGTGGGCGCCGGACCTGATCCACCACACGACCGAGTCCGGTCACTTCATGGCCGAGGAGGCGCCCGGGCCCGTCACTGCCCTGCTCCGCCAGCTCCTCGCCCGGTGAGCCGCGCCCTGGCGGTCGTCAGGCAGATCCGCCGGCGTGCCGGTCGAGGTGGTCTTTCAGCGCGCCGAGCGGCCCGTCCCAGTCGCGGGCCAGCGCGGCCAGGAACTGCTGGGCCGCCTGCATGGGCGCGGAGCGCAGCCGGTACCGCACCCGGCGCCGCTCGCCCGGCTCGGCCGTCACCAGGCCGACCTCGGCCAGCAGGCCCAGGTGCTTGGCGATCGCCTGCCGGGTGATCGGCAGCCGGTCGGCCAGGTCGGTGGCCGTGGCCGGGCCGCCCGCGGCCAGCGCGGCCAGGATGGCGCGCCGGGTCGGGTCGGCCAGGGCCACGAACACCTGCTCGGCGATCGCCTCCAGGCCAGGGTCGTCGGGGGGCATCGGCCGGGCCGGTCAGGCCGCGTCGAGGTAGGCGATCAGCTCGCCCAGCTCCTTGGCCCAGCCGTCGGTGTTGCCGTCGTAGGCCTTGCGGTAGGCATCCTCGGACAGCTGGGCGAAGCCGGACTCGACGACCGTCAGCCGGGTGCCCGGGCCGGCCGGCTCGAGCGTGAACTCGACGTAGGTGCGGCGTGGATCGTCATCGGGCAGCCCGAAGATGTGCCAGGTGTAGGCGAACACCGTCGGCTCCTCGACCCGTTCCACCCGCATCTCGGCGCTGTACCCGCCGGTGAAGCTCATCCGGGCCGACCCGCCCGGCCGCAGGTCGATCGTGGCCTCGTTGCCGAACCAGGTGCCCAGGCCCTCGGCCGTGGTGAGCGCCGCCCACACCGTGGCCGGCGGGTGCGCGATCTCCACGGTCCGCTCGATGCGATCAGGAAACGGCATGACGGCCTCCATCATGTGGCAACTAAATGATTGCGATGCTATGGCAACCACCAGGTTGCGTCAAACATGGCCGGGCGCGCCCGCCCCCGCCGGCCGGCGGCTAAGCGGCCCGCATCTTGGTCGCGAGCCTTTCGAACATCGGGTAGGCCGCCGTTCCCCCCAGGGCGTCGATCGATGGGCGCCACAGCTCCCACCGATCGATGAGACGAGGGCCCAGCAGCGTCTTGATCAGCTCGAAGTCGAAGCCGCCGTGCTTCTCCAGCGCCCCGAGCTGCTCGAAGTAGTCCAGCTCACGGAACAAGACGAAGGCGTCGGCGGAGTTCTCCGCGATGAACAGCATCATCGCGTCCCGCAGCGCTTCCGGGGTCTCGAATTCAGCCACCAGGCGGCGGGTCTCCAGCATCGGGCCTTCGCTCCAGCGCCTGAAGAACTCGACTGCCATCTCAGCCTGACGGCCGATCCGGGCTTCGCGGGCCTGCTGGCCTGCGAAGATGACGGCGCCGATGGCGCTCAGCAGGCCTACGGCGCTGACCGCTGTCGCGATCGCCGTGACCTGCTCGGCCCAGTTCGGCATCGGCCGGCCTCCCATCAAGGTTGATCCCGGCTGCTGGCTCGTCCTCCTCAATGTGCCCGCTGACCACCCCGGACACATATAGGAGCCCGCTGAGGCCATTTCGCATTGATCCCGATTAGTCACCGTGTGAGGATTGTGTCCGCGCGGGCCATGCTCATCGCCGAGCTGGATGCGGGGCACTGGGCCAGGCGGGCCCGCGCCGACGGGTCCGGAGGGCGTGCCATGACAGCTACTTCACCAATCAGCCGGGCGGCAGTCCCGATCACGGGGCGATGGCGCGCCGCGCTGGCCATCGCGACCTGCGCCGTCGCGGCGGCCGGGGTCCTGACGGCCGGGCTCGCGACGCCGGCG
>JBOHCO010001102.1:0-2426 GCA_050698895.1 Streptosporangiaceae bacterium | reverse complement strand
GCCGGGGACGGCGTTCACGGCGGCGGCCGCGGGCCCGCCGAGCGCCTCGGTGGCCAGGGCGGGCCAGTCCGGGTCGTGGTAGTCGATCACGTGCGCGGCGCCCAGGGCGCGGACCCGCTGGGCGCTGCCCGGCCCGGCGGTGGCGGCGACCTCGACGCCGGCCAGCGCGGCGAACTGGACCACCATGCCGCCGGTTACCCCGCCGCCGCCGTTGACCAGGAGCTTCTCCCCCGCCCGCAGGCCGAGCGCGTCCTCGGTGACCTGCTGGGCGGTGAGCGCGGGGACGGGCAGCGTGGCCGCCTGGGCCCAGGACAGGGCCGCCGGGCGGGCCACGACCTGGGCGGCGGGCACGATCACCTGCTCGGCCCAGGCCCCGCCGTCCCGGAACGGGAACACGTAGGCCAGCACCTCGTCGCCGGCCGCGAACCCGGTCACCTCGGCCCCGGCCGCGGCCACCAGGCCGGCCGCCTCGACGCCCAGCGCGAACGGCGGCGCCAGCCCGGAGTCCCAGCCGCCCGTGCGCATGAGGTCGTCCCAGTTGCCTACCCCGGCGGCCCGGACGTCCAGCAGCACCTCGTCGGCCCGCAGCGGCCGCGGCGCGGCCAGCTCGAGCCCGGTCACCGCGCTCGCGGCCGCGTCAATCCCCGCGCCTCTCATGACCGGAGTAGCTACCCGCCGGCGGGGCCGTCGAGTCAGGTGTACATCAGCGAGCCGGGCGTGGTGAGCAGCTCGCCGGTCTCCAGCCAGGTCTTCAGGCCGGACAGGATCATCGGCCAGCCGCCGTAGAGCTCATCGTTGGCGCCCTCGCGCAGCTGGTCGTGGGTCACGGTCAGGCGACAGGAGTCGTCGGCGATGGGCTCGATCTCCCAGGTAATCCGGGTCTCCCCCTCGGCCTTCACGTCGTCGCTCCACAGCGCGGTCATGGTCTGGACCAGGCGGCGCGGCGGGTCGACCTTGAGGTTCTTGCCCTCGCCGAGCACGAAGCCGGACGGGTGGCCCATCTGGAAGCTCGAGCCAGGGGTCCAGTCAGAGCTGAGCCCGGCGCCGAAGTTGTACTTGGCCCGGATGCCGGAGTTGGTGATCGCCTCCCAGATGCGCTCGGGGGTCGTCCGGATGTAGATCTCGAATACCTTCTCCATGGTCTTCTCCAGTTCGGTCTTGAGCTCGCTCAGCGTGGCGGCCCAGGGTTCGGCGTACTTGCTCACCCAGCGGTCGTGCACGAGCCGGATGGGGACCGGGTTCAGGAAGTGGAGCTTCTCCCGGCCGCGTCGCCGGGTGACGACCAGGCCCGCCTCCTCCAGCACCCGCAGGTGCTTCATGATCCCGAAGCGGGTCATCGGGAAGAGCTCCTCCAGCGCACTCAGCGTCTGCCCGTCCTCACGGAACAGCTCGTCGAGCAGGCTGCGCCGGGTCGGGTCGGCCAGCGCCCTGAACACCTCGTCCATGGCCACGAGGATAGGTGACCATCTGGTCACATGTCAACGACGGCGACGGCGGTGCGCCAGAGCGGGTAGAAGCCTCACGACGCGATCGGGGGGTCGGTGTCGATGAGGATTTCGCCGTAGGTCCGCGTGACCGCGGCCGACCGCAGTTTCCTCAGGCCGACCGCGCTTCCGCGGAAGCGTTCCGCGCAAGTGCGTGACGCGCATGCTTACAGTCCGGCTGGATTATTCGGCACCGGCACCAGACGGAGGCGCTGCTCGATGCCGACCGCGTCTAGCTGACCAGATGCGACCGTCATGGTCAGGTCGAAGGCCTCGTCGTCGGTCAGGTCCAGCCGGTAACCGTTGATCCGGAGGAAGACGACGGTAGCGAGCAGCGCGAGCCGCTTGTTGCCATCGACCAGCGCATGGTTACTGGCGAGCGAGTGCATCAGCGCACCGGCCTTCGCGCCGAGCGTGGCATACGCTTCCTGCCCGAACAGGCCGGCCTGCGGCCGGTGGCAGGCGGAATCGAGCAGGCCCAGGTCTCGCACCGGACCCCGTACCCAGCGCGGTGACCAGGCCGAGCAGGTCTTCCAGGCTTAAGTACTCGATGTCCGCGCCGGTCTCCATCATGCCCGGCCGAGGCGGTCCAGCACGCCTTCCCATCGCTCCAGCATCTCGGCGGTCGCCTCACGCACCCGATCTGTGTGCGCCACCTCGCGCGCGCTACGCCGGATCGCACGCAGCGCGGCTTCGTGCAGCGACACGTGCTCCGCGTCGGCCAAGGCCCGCAGCAGGGCTGCGTCCTCCTCGTCAAGCCGCAAGTTCATCGCCACGCCGACATGGTACCACTTTGGTACCACTCGGCGATCGCCGCTACCGCCGGGAGCGCAGGCCCTCGAAGGGCTGCCAGGCGACGGACGGCAGCACCGGCGTGATGAGGCGCTCGCGCAGGCAGCCCGCGTAGACGCCCGCGCCGTAGGCGGCCTGGTCGGCCAGCGT
>JBOHCO010001101.1:0-3213 GCA_050698895.1 Streptosporangiaceae bacterium | reverse complement strand
TGGCCAGGATCCTGGCCCTCACCGCCGCGATCTGGCACAACGACAAGACCGCCCAGCCGGTCAAGCGGTCCCTGATCGCCTATGACCACTGACCGTCACACAATCCCTGGAATCATCCATCTAGCCCAGCCGGCGTCGCTGCCAGTGCGGGCCATCAAGGCGGCCCAGGGCGGCGCTGGGGTTGCGGGCGGCCGGATCTCGTGCTGCGGCCGCGCCGGAAGGCACGGGTTCATGATCGCCTTGTGGGTGTCCCGTTGGATACCCCGGGCGGTACGCGACGGGACACCCACACCGACCACCAGCGGCGCCAGGCGCGCTCACCTGCGAGAGTTGACCGGTCAACCAAGAACACGTTACAGTCCGGCCATGCGTGACGAGCCCGCCACCAGGGACCGGATCGTGCGGTCGGCGGCCCGGCTGTTCCTGACCCGCAGCTACACCTCGGTGGGGATCGCCGACGTCTGCGCCGCGGCGGACGTGCACAAGGGCAGCTTCTACCACTTCTTCCCGGCCAAGGCGGACCTGGGCCGGGCCGTCATCGACCTGCACGCCGGGGAGTTCGAGCGGCAGCTTGAGCTGCGGTCCGGCCAGGCGCGGGACCCGGCCGGGGAGCTGCTCGCGGTGGCGGTCGCGGTGGCCCACGTCCAGGAGGGGTTCGAGCGGCGGTTCGGCCGGATCGTCGGCTGCCCGTTCGGCAACCTGGCCGCCGAGCTGGCCACCATCGAGCCCGAGCTGGGCGCGCACATCGCCGGGGTGTTCGGGCGCTGGCAGGAACGGCTGGCGGGGGCCTGCCGCCGGGCGGCGGCCGCGGGCGTGCTGCGGCCTGGCACCGACCCGGACAACCTGGCCCACGCGATCCTGGCCCAGACGCAGGGCCTGATCCTGCTGGCCAAGGTCCGGGCCAGCCCGGCGGGCGAGATCGGCGCCGGGCTGCGCGGGATGATCGCGGGCTACCTGACCGAGCCAGGAGGCCGGCCATGACCAGGGACGCGGTCAGCTTTCACTTCGACCCGATGTGCCCGTTCGCCTACCAGGCCTCGCGGTGGATCCGCGAGGTGCGGGCCCGCACCGGGCTGCGCGTGGACTGGCGGTTCTTCAGCCTGGAGGAGATCAACCGGGCCGAGGGCAAGAAGCATCCCTGGGAACGGCCCTGGTCCTACGGCTGGTCGCTGATGCGGATCGGCGCGGCCCTGCGCCGCAGGGACCCGGCCCTGCTGGACGACTGGTACGCGGTGACCGGGCGGCTGCTGCACGAGCAGGGCGGCAAGCCGCACGACCCCGAGGTGGCCCGCGGGCTGCTGGCCGGGCTGGGCGTGAGCGAGGACTTCCTGGACGCGGCGATCGGCGATCCCAGCACCCACGACGAGGTCCGGGCCGACCACCAGCGGGTGGTGGACGCGGGCGGGTTCGGGGTGCCGACGCTGTTCTTCCCGGACGGGACGTCCCTGTTCGGGCCGGTGCTGGTGGACCCGCCGGCCGGGGCGGCGGCGCTGGCCCTGTGGAACGTGATGACCGGCCTGGCCGACCTGCCGGGGGTGTTCGAGATCCAGCGGCCCAAGTCGGCGGCGGACTCGGCGCGCATCCTCACCGTGCTGCAGCCCTACCTGCGCGGCCGGGACTGGGTCAGCATCGACCGCGGCCGGGTCATCCAGCTCGAGCCGGCCGAGACCGAGCCAGACAGGACGGGCACCTGATGGACAAGCACACGATCGTCGGAGGGCTGGCCGCCGAGTGGACGGCCATCGAGGGCCTGCTGGCCGGCCTGGACGAGGCCCAGTGGGCCGCGCCGACCCCGTGCCCGGGCTGGTCGGTGCACGACGTGACCTCGCACATCCTGGGCACCGAGATGACCCTGTGCGGCCGGCAGCCGGCGCCGTGCCTGGCCGACCTGCGGGCCCGCCCGCACGTGCACAACGACATCGGCGAGCTGAACGAGGTCTGGGTGGAGTCGCTGCGGACCGAGCCGCCGGCCCGGATGCTGGAGCGGCTGCGGGCGGTGACCACGGAGCGCCTGGCCGCTCTGACGAGCATGACCGAGCAGGACTTCCACGCGCCGTCCTGGACGCCCGCCGGCCAGGCCACCTACGCGCGGTTCATGCAGATCCGGGCCTTCGACTGCTGGATGCACGAGCAGGACATCCGCGACGCGGCCGACCAGCCGGGTAACCAGGACGGGCCCGGCGCGCAGCTGTCGGTGGACGAGATCGCGCTGGCCCTGGGCTACCTGGTGGGCAAGCGGGCCCAGGCCCCGGACGGGTCGTCAGTGACCTTCGACCTGACCGGGCCGCGACCGCGCCGGCTGCACGTGGTGGTGGCGGGCCGGGCCCGGCTGGCCGACGTGCTGCCGGGGCCGGCCACGGCGACCATCCGGCTGCCGCTGGGCACATTCACCCGGCTGTGCGGCGGCCGGGTGCGCCCGGAGCAGGTCAGCCGCCAGGTCACGGTGCAGGGCGACGAGGATCTCGGCCGCCAGGTGGTCAGCGCGCTGGCCTACACGATCTAGTTGAGGCCCGGCCGCTGGCCGCCGGACTGCAGCGCGTCCCGGACCTCGCCGGCGACCTGCTCGTAGGCCGCGACCTGCTGGGGCACCGCGCGGGTCACCATGACCGGCGGGCCGCGGTCGGCGTCCTGCGCGGCCCTGGCGCTGAACGGCACGCTGGCCAGCTTGGGCACCTTGGCCCAGATGGCCTCGTCCGGCGGCGCGGGCGGGAACAGCGCGGTGATCTCGCCGCAGCTCGGGCAGATCTGGCCGGCCATGTTCTCGATGCCGCCCAGGGTGACCGCCTGGCCGCGGCCCAGCCTGTCCAGCAGCCGGTGGGCGCCCCGGTGCGCGAACACCTGCGGGGTCACCACCAGCAGTACGAACGTGCGCCGCCGCCGCAGCCGGAACACCAGCTGCTGGACGTCGGCGGTGCCCGGCGGCAGGTCCGCGACCAGGCAGTCCAGGTCCGCCCAGCGGGTGCCGCTGATCAGCCGGTGGACCAGCAGCTCGGCGATGGGCGCGCGATGCCCAGGCCCAGACGGCCTGGAGCCGCTCGGCCGGGGCGCCGCGGGGCGCGAACACGGTCAGGTGCGCGGCCTCGCGCTGGCGGCGCAGGCCCATCATGTGCGCGGCGTCCGGCCCGTACAGGTCGGTGTCGACCAGGCCGGTGCGGACGCCGCCGGCGGTCAGCGCCAGCGCCAGGTTGACCGCGGCCGTGGTCTTGCCCACCC
>JBOHCO010001100.1:0-3122 GCA_050698895.1 Streptosporangiaceae bacterium | reverse complement strand
CGCCTGGTCCGGCCACAGGCTCGGGGTGATCTCCCCCGGGGTGGGCCGGGTTCGGCAGGCGGCCGCGGCCCGGGCGGCCTCATGTTGATAGATTGAAAGCTCTCCGGCATCCACGCCCTCGGCGTCGTCGCCGGGACCCGACAGCAGCAGCCGGTAGAGCGAGCAGCGCTCGGTCAGCTCCTCGTGCGTGCCCAGGTCCACCAGCCGGCCCTCGTCCAGCACGGCGATCTGGTCAGCGAGCTGCAGGGTGGACCGGCGGTGGGCGATGAGCAGGGTGGTCCGGCCGGCCATCACGCGGCGCAGCGTGCCGTGGATCTGGGCCTCGACCTTGGCGTCGATGGCCGAGGTGGCGTCGTCCAGGACCAGGATGGCGGGGTCGGTGATCAGCGCGCGGGCCAGCGCCACGCGCTGGCGCTGGCCGCCGGACAGGGTCAGGCCCTGCTCGCCGACGACGGTGTCGTAGCCGTCGGGCAGCCCGAGGATGAACTCCTCGGCCTCGGCCGCCCGGGCCGCCGCGACGATCTGCTCCTCGGTGGCCTCGGGCCGGCCGTAGGCGATGTTGGCCCGCACGGAGTCGGAGAACAGGAAGCTCTCCTCCAGGACCAGCCCGATGGCGGCGCGCAGGGAGTCCAGCGTCAGGTCGCGGACGTCGTGGCCGCCGACCCGGACCGCGCCGGAGCGCACGTCGTAGAACCGGGGCAGCAGCAGCGAGATGGTGGACTTGCCCGAGCCAGACGTGCCGACTACGGCCAGCGTCTCGCCGGCCCGGACCCGCAGCGACAGGCCGTTCAGGACTGGCTGGGACGGCACGTAGCCGAAGTGCACGTCGTCCAGCTCGACGTCCTTGCTGCCCGCGGGCAGCTTCAGCGCGCCGGGCTTCTCGCTCAGCACCGGGCGGGAGTCGATGACCTCGAACACCCGGATGACGCTGGCCCGTGCCTCCTGCCCGATGGTGATCAGGCCGGTCAGCGCGCGGACCGGGTTGACCATCTGCGCCAGGTAGGAGGAGAAGGCCAGGAAGGTGCCGAGGGTGATCTCGCCCTTGATCGCCATCCAGCCGCCCAGGGCCAGCACGCCGACCTGGCCCAGGGCCGGGATCGCCGCCAGCGCCGGGCTGAACCGGGCCATCAGCCGCACGGTCCGCACCCGCATGGCGTACAGCACCTCGCTGACGCCCTCGAGCCGCCCGATCTCCTGCTCTTCCTGGCCGAAGCCCTTGACCACGCGGACGCCGGTGACGGCGCCCTCGACGTCCCCGGCCACCTCGCCGGCCTGCTGCTGCGCCGCCCACGAGGCCGGGAACAGCCGGCGGCGGGAGGCGATCGACAGCACCAGCAGCACCGGGCCGACGGCCAGCGCGATGGTGGTCAGCAGCGGCGACAGGAAGAACATGACGATCAGCGACAGCACGAACAGCAGCGCGTTGCCGATCAGCATGGGGGTCATGCCGAGCAGGCTCTGGATCATGTTCAGGTCGGAGATGGACCGGCTCACGATCTGGCCGGTGTGCAGCTGGTCCTGCCGGGCGCCGTCCAGCCGGGTCAGCGACCCGAACAGGTCGGTGCGCAGGTCATGCTGCACGTCCAGGGACAGCTGGCCGCCGCGGTAGCGGCGCAGGTACACGCCGCCGAAGCTGATCGCCGCCGCGACCAGCAGCAGCGTCGCGCCGGGCCAGATGGGCTGCTTGTGGGTGACGATCGAGTTGTCGATGATGTTCCGCTGGATCAGCGGGATGACGGTGGTCACCAGGGTGGCCACGACCGAGGCGCCGATGGCGACGATGGTCAGCCGCCGGTGCTTCCAGCAGTAGCCGGCCAGCCGGCGCAGCCAGCGGTCCTTGGCGGGCTTACCGGGCGGGGTGGCGCCGCGGTCGGGCTTGCTGGCGCCACGGTCGGGCGCGTTGGTGCCGCGGTCGGGCATGCGGGCATCGTGGTCGGGCATGCGGGCATCGCGGGCCGGCCGCGCGGGCCGGAAGCGCAGCCACCTCATGGGCGTCCCGCGATGGCGGCCCGGGTCGCTGCGGCCTGGGTCGCTGCGGCCGGGGTCGCCTGGGCCCCGGGGGCCGGGGCGCAGGCGGCCCGGGGGCGGGTCCGGCACAGCTCGTCCAGGGCGGTGCTGATCAGCCGCAGGTCGGCCCGGATCCGCTCGCCGTCGCCGGTCAGCTCGAACAGCCGCGTCATCCAGTCGGCGTAGGCCGCGTCGGCGCGCTGCACCGCGGCCGTGCCCGCCTCGGTCAGGTGCAGCCGGACCACGCGGCGGTCGCCCGGCTCGGTCTCGCGCCGGGCCAGCCCGGCCGCGACCAGGCTGTCGGCGATGGCCGTCAGCGTCGGCTTGGCCACCGCCAGCCGCTCGGCCAGCCGGGCCGAGCGCTCCCCGCCCGCGCCGGCCAGCTTGAGGATCCGGTACTGCTGCTGGCTCAGCCCGGCGTCGACGCGCTCCAGGGCCCGTGCCATCCGCATGATCACGAGCACGTCATCGGGGTCTGCCACCCAGACGTCTCCTTAGTACGAAGCTCTTACTGTTCGCTACCCTAACAAGCTCCACTGGGTGGATGTTCCGGCCGAGGGCACGCCCCGCCGCGCGGGGCGAGCCCCGCCTTCGGGGGCGAGCTCTGCCTTCGCCGGCGAGCCTGGCCCCGGATTGAACGGCACTGTTCCACGCCTCGCATGCCTCACACGCACCACCGCCACCAAGATCGATTGTGGGTGTCCCGTTGCATACCTTCTGGGGTATGCAACGGGGCACCCACGAGCCTCGGGCTGACCGTGCCTGGCAGGCGTCGCAACACCAGCACCGGTGGTCGCTGCGGTATCACCGATCCGGGCCGCCGTAACGCCTGCCTGGCCAGATTACGCATTCCGGCGCAGCCGATATGCGGGCCACATGATCGCGGCGATCCGTCAGCGATTATCGCTGCTCGGGATCATGGAGGTGGCAGGCGGATCAGCTCGCCTTGGCGATGGTCGCCCGGGCCCGGGCCGCGCGGACGGCCGCTGACAGGTTGGCGATGTCGTAGGCGCCGTGGTGGCGCATGCCGTTGATGAAGAACGTCGGCGTGCCCGACACCCCGCTCAGGTCGGCCGAGTCCTCGTCGCTGGCGATCTTGTTGGCGCCCTTGTGGT
>JBOHCO010001099.1:0-8800 GCA_050698895.1 Streptosporangiaceae bacterium | reverse complement strand
CGAGGCGGCGGAGGCACTGGCGGCCACCCTGGTGGTCATGGCCAGCGCGGCCGGGTCGAGGTACGCATCCTGGCCGCCGATCGCGGGCGGGGTGCTGGTGTTCGCGCTGTTCGCGGGCACCGGGCTGGCGCGGGGCGCGCGGGCCCCCCGCCCGTGAGCACACCGCACGACGCCGAGCAGGCCCCGGCCGAAACCGGAGGCGGGTTCGACGACCTGATTCACGCCCCGGTCCGGCTGCGGATCTGCGCGGCCCTGGATCAGGTGCGGGAGATCGAGTTCGGCGCCCTGCTGACCTTGCTGGACATCAGCAAGTCGGCGCTCAGCAAGCATGTCTCGGTGCTGGCCGACGCCGGGTACGTCGCGCAGCGCCGGGCGGTGCGCGACACCCGGCAGCGGGTCTGGCTGCGGCTCACCGAGACCGGGCGATCGGCCTACCGGGGCCACGTCGCCGCCCTGCACCGGATCGTCGGGGACGGGCCGGCATAGCGATGCCGGGCTGGGTGGCGGACACGGTGTGGTGGCAGGTCTACCCGCTCGGGTTCACCGGCGCCCCGGCCCGGTCCGCCGGGCCGGGCGCGGAGCCGGTCGTGCCCCGGCTGCGGCGCATCGAGCCGTGGCTGGACTACGCGGCCGGGCTGGGCGCGACGGGGATCGCGCTGGGGCCGGTCTTCGCCGCGCACACGCACGGCTACGACACCGTCGATCACTTCCGCATCGACCCGCGGCTGGGCGACGAGGACGACTTCCAGGCGCTGGTCGCGGCGACTCGCTCGCGCGGGCTGCGGCTCCTGCTGGACGGGGTGTTCAATCACGTCGGCCGGGGCTTCCCGGCCTTCGCCGAGGTGCTGGAGCGGGGCCCGGCCGCGCCGCGGGCGTCGTGGTTCGACCTGACCTGGCCCGCGGGGGCGGTGCCGGGGACCGAGCCGGAATACCGCACGTTCGAGGGCCACGGCGAGCTGGTCGCGCTGAATCACGCCGAGCCGGAGGTCGCGACCTACGTCACCGAGGTCATGACGCACTGGCTGGACCGGGGCGCCGACGGCTGGCGGCTGGACGCGGCCTACGCCGTGCCACCGGTGTTCTGGAGCAGGGTCCTGCCCCGGGTGCGGGCGGAGCACCCGGATGCCTACGTGGTCGGCGAGGTGATCCACGGGGACTACCCCGAGATCGTGGCCGCGTCCGGGCTGGACTCGGTCACCCAGTACGAGCTGTGGAAGGCGCTCTGGAGCTCGCTCAACGACGGCAACTTCTTCGAGCTGGCCTGGGCGCTCGAGCGGCACAACGGGTTCCTGGCCAGCTTCGCGCCGCTGACCTTCGCGGGCAATCACGACGTGACCCGGCTGGCCAGCCGGCTGGACCGGGCCGAGCACCTGCCGCACGCGCTGGCCGTGCTGTTCACCGTGGGCGGCACGCCGTCCGTCTACTACGGCGACGAGCAGGCGTTCCGGGGCGTGAAACAGGAGCGCGCGGGCGGCGATGACGCGATCCGGCCCGCGTTTCCTGACTCCCCCGCACAGCTCGCGCCCTCCGGCCGGGCCACCTACCGGATGCATCAGCAGCTCATCGGCCTGCGCCACGCGAACCGCTGGCTGCACCGGGCCCGGACCAGCGTGCTGCACCTGGCCAGCCGGCAGCTCGCCTACCGGGTCAGCGACGGCGGCAGCGGCGACGGCGGTGACGGTGACGGTGACGGTGACGGTGACGACCGCCAGCTCATCGTGGCGCTTAACAGTGACGGCGCCCCGGCGCGGCTGCCCGTACCCGGCGCGGCCGCCATCGCGGCCGGCGCGGGCCAGCTGTCCGGCCCGGCCGGGCCGGACGCCGTCATCGAGCTAGCCGCCTGGGGCTGGGCCGTGCTCACCGCCGGCTAGCCACTGCACCCACTGCCCCGAGGGATGGGCCCGGGCCAGCAGGCGGCCGTCGTCGGCCCCGTCGCGGAACGTGCGCGCGCTCAGCACCGCGAACACGCCGTGCTCGGCGTAGTCGCGCACCAGCCCGGCCGGCAGCGGCAGGCCCTGCACGCTGTGCCGGCCGTCGGGCCCGAGCGGGACCAGCGGGTCCAGCGACAGCCAGGTGACCGGGCGGCGCCGGGCCGCGCGGGCGCAGATCGCGGCGAGCTGCTCGCGCTGGTGATCGGACAGGAACACGGCCAGGTAGGCGTCGGTGACGAGCACCGGCCGCGCGGGCGGGAAACGGTCCAGCACACCGGGCAGGGCGTCGATGACGTCGCCCGCGACCAGGGGGACGGGGTGCCGCCGGGCGACCTCGATCGCGGCGGCCAGCCGGCTCAGGGCGGTGGCCTCGGGCGGCGCGCAGGCCTCCAGCCAGGCCCGGGCGGCCGGGTCGGCCAGGTCGACCGGATGGACGTCGAGGCCGGCCCGCTCGGCGATGAGCGGCAGGCCGGCGGCCGGGGGCCGGAGCGGGCCGCGCACAGCGCAGTCCAGGGTCAGCGTGGCCTCCGCCGGGCCGCTGACCGGGCCGCTGATCTGGCCGCTAGCCGGGCCGCTGGCCTCGCCGCCGACCCGGTAGCGGTACCGGTCCAGGTGCAGGCCGAGCCCGGCGCCGGTGCCGAGGTCGGCCAGCGCGACCGGGCCGGGCTCGGCCAGCGCGGCGATGCCCAGCGCGAGCTGCGCGCAGCGGGCGACCTCGTTCATCTGGTACCGCCGGCCCGCGCACTCGGCCGCGATGTCGTCGAGCCGGTCCGAGCAGAACGCCCGGACCGCGGGCCCGAAGCCGTCGTCGAAGCCGGGCTGGACCGCCTCGGGCCCCGGCACCGGGAAGTAGGACGCCAGCGGCGCCGGCCGGTCCCGGCGGACCAGGAAGGTGATGGCCGCGCTGGCCAGCAGCGCGGGCAGCCGGCCCGGCGGCAGCGCGGCCAGGCGGCCGACCAGCTGCTCGTGCCCGGCGATGGCCCGCAGCAGCGCCGCGGTCAGCCGCCAGGACGGCGGGGCGTCCGGCGGCGACCAGCCCGCGGCCACCTCCAGCGCCTGGGCTCGGATCGCGGCGGCCGCATCGGTGGTCACACTGAGTGACCCTAGCGGGTCAGGCGGCGAGCGCCGCGTAGCGGCCGTTGCCCGCCAGCAGGCTGGCGTGGGTGCCGGTCTCGGCGATCTGGCCGTGGTCCAGGACCACGATCTGGTCGGCGTCGCGGATGGTGGACAGCCGGTGCGCGATGGTGATCGTGGTGCGGCCCCGGGCCAGCGTGTCGAAGGCCTGCTGCACGGCCCGCTCGGTCTCGGTGTCCAGCGCGCTGGTCGCCTCGTCCAGGACCAGCACCCGCGGGTCCCGCAGCAGCGTGCGCGCGATGGCGATGCGCTGCTTCTCGCCACCGGAGAACCGGTGGCCGCGGGAGCCGACCATGGTGTCGTAGCCGTCGGGCAGGCCGGCGATCAGGTCGTGGATCCGCGCGGCGCGGGCCGCGTCCTCGATCTCGGCGTCGGTGGCGTCGGGCCGGGCGTAGCGCAGGTTCTCCCGCACCGTGGTGTGCAGCAGGTAGGTCTCCTGGCTGACCACGCCCACGATGGCGGCCAGGTCGGCCAGCCGGAGGTCGCGCAGGTCGATGCCGTCGATGGTGACCCGGCCGGCCGACGGGTCGTGGAGCCGGGCGACCAGGCCGCCCAGGGTGGTCTTGCCTGACCCGGTCTCGCCGACCAGGGCCAGGGTCGTCCCGGCGGGCACGTCGATGGTGACGCCGTTCAGCGCGGGCCGGTCGGCGCCCGGGTAGCTGAAGCTGACGTCCTCCAGCCGCACGTGCCCGGAGATCAGGTCCGGCTCGACGGGCAGCGGGTGGGCCGGGTCGTCGATCTCCACCGGCAGGTCCAGGTACTCGAAGATCCGCGCGAACAGGGCCAGCGAGCTGACCACCGAGACGCCGGTGCTGAGCAGGCCGGTGATCGGCCGGAACAGGTTGTTCTGGAGGGTGGTGAACGCGATCAGCGTGCCGATGCTGACCGTGCCGGCGGTCACCGGCAGGCCGGCGGCCAGGTAGATGAACGCGGGGATGGCGGCGAAGATGATGCTCAGCGAGGCCATCCGCCAGCGCCCGGCGAGCTGGGAGCGCAGCTCCAGGTCGATCAGCCGCGCCGAGGAGGCGGTGAACCGCCGGACCAGGGCCGGGCCGGTGCCCATAGTCTTGGCCAGCTGGACGCCGTTGATCGACAAGCCCTCCTCCACGGTGACGTTGAGGTCGGCCAGCTCGCGCTGCTGCTGCATGGTGATGGCCCGGCGCATCCGGGCCACCTTGCGGCTCAGGTAGATCGCGGGCGGCATCACGACCAGCGACAGCAGCGAGAGCCGCCAGGACAGCGCGACCATGGCCACGGCGGTGGCGACCGCGGTGGTCAGGTTGGACGCGATGGACGTCGCAGTGGAGGTCACGACGGACTCCATGCCGCCGACGTCGTTGGTGATCCGCGACTGGACCTCGCCGGTCCTGGTCCGGGTGAAGAAGGCGATGGACTGCCGCTGCAGGTGGGCGAACACGCTGGTGCGCAGGCCGTGCATGACCTGCTGGCCGACCTTGGTGCTGATCCAGGTCTGGATGACGCCGAAGGCCGAGGTGACCGCGGCGACCGCGACCATGGCGCCGACCAGCCAGGCCAGCAGCCGCACGTTCCGGTCCGGCAGGGCGGTATCGATGACGGCCCGCAGCAGGAACGGCGAGGCCAGGCCGACCACCGAGGAGGCGGCGATGATGCCGGTGACCAGGGCGATCGGCCAGCGGTAGGGGGTGAACAGGCGCCCGATGCGGCGCAGGGATACCTCGCGGGCCTGGGCCTTCTCCGCGGCGGTGACCGTTCTGGTCCCGCGGGTCCGGCCGCCTCCGAGGCTTCGGTCTGGGGAGGCCAAGTAGCGACTCTTTTCTGCTGGCGGACTGTGCTGAGGTGCTGTGCTGAGGTGCTGTGCTGAGGTTCCTGTGCTGAGGTGCAGTGCTACCGATTGTGCTGAGGGAACCTCTCATTGAGGTAAGTAATCGCTGAGGTTACCTCACTTTGAGGATACAACGCTAGCCGCTGGTACGCTATTCCGCGTGACTCAGGACCAGGCCGAGGCCAGCCCCGCGGACGGCGAGGACCTGTCCGAGGCGTTCTGGGCCGTGACCCGCCGGCTGCGCGAGAAGTCCCAGGAGACGCTCGCGCCCTTCGACATCACCCCGGCCCACTGGCGGGCGCTGCGCGTGCTGCGCCGGCACGGGGTCATGCGGCTGTCCGAGCTGTCGGACCGGCTGCGCATCGCGCCGCGATCGGCCACCGAGGTGGTGGACGCGCTGGAGGGCCGCGGGCTGGTCCGGCGAAGGCCCGACCCCGGCGACCGGCGGGCCACCCTGGTCGAGGTGACCGAGCCGGGAGGCGAGATGCTGGAGGCCATCCGCGGCGC
Source organism: Streptosporangiaceae bacterium (assembly GCA_050698895.1). Lineage (GTDB taxonomy): Bacteria > Actinomycetota > Actinomycetes > Streptosporangiales > Streptosporangiaceae > DASUBV01. Next base: position 3,424 of record JBOHCO010001099.1, on the reverse strand, counting down.
CCGCGACTCCGAGGCCGAGCGGCTGTTCAGCCGGCTCAGCCCGGCCGACCAGGCCGACCTGGCCCGCATCCTGCGCCAGCTCAGGGACTAGCCCCAGTTCCATCACCATTAACAGGGCCAGATGGGCTGACCCCGGCTCAGCGGCTGACAGCGACCATCCGGACCGTGTTGCGGCCAGCGTTCTTGGCCTGGTACATCGCGTCGTCGGCCGCCGCGACCAGCTCATCCAGGTCCACGTGCGCGCCGTCCAGCGCGGCGATGCCGACCGAGACGGTGACCTGCGGCGAGGGCCCGGCGTCGCCGCAGATGGCCGGGAACGTGAGCTGCGAGATGGCCAGGCAGAGCCGGTCGGCGATGGCCTCGGCCTCCGAGGCGCTGGTGCCCGGCAGCAGGATCGCGAACTCGTCCCCGCCGTACCGGCCGCACAGGTCGGTCTCCCGCAGGTGCTCGCGCATCGTCGCCGCGACGGCGGCCAGCACGGCGTTGCCGGCCAGGTGCCCGCAGGTGTTGTTGACCGTGTCGAAGTGATCCAGGTCCAGCATCAGCAGCGCCATCATCGCGCTGTCCTGGTCTTGCGTGGCCGGGCGCATCCACCGGCCGTCCCCGAGGGCCTTCCAGGCCCGCGGGCGGGTCGCCCTGGTCACCCGGACCGCGGCTTCTCGCTGCCAGGTCGCCGCGTTCAGCACGCCCGTGCGGCCGTCGATACGGGCGTCGCTGACCAGTTGGTAGTGCCGCTGAGAGCGATGGAGCAGGGTGACGCACGGCAGCGCCAGCAGGGCCATGAACGCGCTGGCCGTGGCCACGTAGGCGACCAGGACGCCAACCGACAGCTCGGCCAGGTCGCCGAACATGGCCTCGCGGTTGAACAGCCCGGCCCGGATGCTCACGCCCGGGTCGGAGCCCTTGACCGCCGTCATCACCAGCACCTTGTTGAGCGCCGACCGCAGTATCCCGCAGGCCAGCGCGACGATCGCCCAGGCCTCCACGCGCGACGCCGGCGCGGCGAACCATCCAGTCAGCGACGGGGCCACGGCCCGGAAGGAAACCGAGGCCGCCGCGTACGCCAGTCCGAGCGCCGCCGCGCTGAATACCCGCCGGTAGGCTAGCGCGCGCCGCACCCGCCACTGGGTGAGCGCGATCCGAACGATCGGCGCGGCCAGCCCGTACAGGGGCGGGAGCAGCAGCGCTATGGGCAGTTCCCAGACCGCCTGGGTTTCCTTGATGAGGCCCGCCGGCTCGCCCGAGCGGCGGGTCAGCTCGACGGTCACCAGGTCACAGCCGAGCAGGACGGCGAAGAGCTCGAGGTCATACCCGTGCACGACAGTCAGCGCGGCCGCGGCGACGATGGCCGCGCCGGCCGCGCCGATCACGGCCAGGACGAACACCACCAGCCAGGACGGCAGCTGCCACAGCGGCCACCCGGCTACGGCCCCCGCCCAGCGGGGGCTGCCCGGCCGCGTCGCGCTGCCCATCATCTGCCTCCAGGACCGGCTGCGTCCCGCGCCGCCGTACCCAACTGTAACTAGGACAACCCGTATTGTCATGGACACGATGAGGAGAGTGTCAAGGTACCGAGCGAAAACGGGCCATAACTATTGCTGTCACGTCCGTCATGATCGGATCATGTCCAAGATGACCTGGCATTTCTCGCATAGGAGGAGGACTGGCATGCGCATGCTCGGCGAAACCTGGGGCTAAGCCGCCACTGCCACGCCCGGAGCACCGGGCACGAGGACCACGGAAGGAGGCCGAACATGCGCATGCTCGGCGAAACCTGGGGCTAAGCCACCACGGCCAGACCCGTAGCTCACACGGCAGTCGCGAGCACGAAGATCATAGAAAGGAGCCCGTAATGCGCATGCCAGGCGAGACTTGGGGCTAGTCGCCCGCGCCCGGCCAGACGCGCGGCCGGGTCGTTCCTGAGAATGGCAGCGGGAGGATGAGCCCGAGTGCCGCCACGACGCCGATCACGCCCGCGGCGCCGATCACGATGGCCGGGGCATGGTGCTGCGCGGCGGCACCGGCCAGCGCCATCGCGCCGCCCTGACCCAGGCTCATCCCCGCCGCGGCCCGGCCGAAGGCCTGGCTGCGCTGCGCGGGCGGCGCCGCGATCACGAAGGCGGCGTTGGCCGCGACCTGGAAGCACGCGCAGGTCCCTGACCCGGCCAGGATGACCAGCGTGACGGCCAGGCCGGGGCCCAGCGCGATCGGGATCAGCGCCGCCGAGCAGGCCACCGCGAGCGGCGCCATCAGCTGGGCCCGGCGCTGCGGGCCGAGCAGGCGGCTGTAGGCCAGCGCACCCACGGTGTAGCCGGCCGCCGGGCAGGCCAGCAGCAGGCCGGTGGTCACCGCTCCCCCGCCCAGCGCGCGGGCGAACGGCGCCGCGATGCCCTCCGGCGCGTTGTAGAACGCCGCCAGCCAGCCGAACAGCATGGGCGTGCGCAGCGCCGGGGTGGCGAACACCAGCCGGGTGCCGGCGCCCAGGCCCGCCAGGGCGGCCGAGACGCTCCGGCCGCCGCCGCCGTCCGAGGCCCGGGCGGCCACGCCGAAGCGGACCAGCAGCGCCGAGGCGCCGAACGTTGCCGCGTCGGCCAGCAGGCAGGGCCGCGCGCCGAGCAGGCCGGTCAGCGCACCGCCCGCGGCGAAGCCGATCACCTGGGCCAGCTGGTTGGTGGTCAGCGTGATGGCCGTCCCGGTGCTGTACCGGTCGCCGGCCAGGATCACCGGGTAGACCGCTGCCCTGGCCGCCGTGAACGGCGCGCCGATCATCGTGATCAGGAACAGTAAGGCGACCAGCACCGGGAGCGGCACGCCGGGCACCGCCATCAGCGCGGCCAGCACCATCCGGGCCAGGTCGCAGGCGAGCATGACGGCCCGCCGGGGCAGCCGGTCGGCCAGGCCGGACAGCAGGATCCCGCCGATGAAGCCGGGCACGAAGCTGACCGCGAAAGTCAGCGCGGCCAGCACCGCGGAGCCGGTCCGGGCGTAGACCAGGACGGTGAGCGCGACCTTGGCCAGCTGGTCGCCGGCGACAGACAGCAGCTGAGCCGACCACAGGGCGCGGAACTCGGCGACGCCGAATACCTCGCCGAAGCCGACCCGCTCTGCCCGCTCGCTCACATTCACTCCCAGTCGCTGGCGACGCTGCCGCCTCAGTGCTGCTGAGCACGAAGCTGGTCAAAGGATGCCAGTCAGGCCCGGACCGGCCCAACCGGAGCCGGTGCGCCGGGACCGATGAATCCGGGCCGCGGGTGCCGTCATACCTGGAAGGCTCTAGTGACCGGAGGTTGTGATGGCCCTGCCCGACGTGGTCTCGCGCGACGAATGGCTGGCCGCCGGGATGCTCGACCACCTGCGCTCGCGCGACACCGCCTACGCGCTGGTGTCCCTCGCCCCGCTGGCCAGGCTCCAGGCCTACCAGGCC
>JBOHCO010001098.1:0-1847 GCA_050698895.1 Streptosporangiaceae bacterium | reverse complement strand
TAGGCCTAGGCACCGGCATGTCGCGAATGTATGGTCTTCTGCTACTGGGCGGTAGCGGGAGGGTTTACGCACATGAACCTCAGCTTTCGTGGTCGATCGCGGACGATGATGACGCTTGGCGCGGCGGTGCTGGGCTGCGGGCTGCTGTCCGCCGGGGTCGTGCCGGGGGTGGCGGCGGCGTCGCCGTCGGGCCCGTCGGGCGGCTGGCACCGCGCCAGGGTGCTGCTGGTCGGCACCTACAAGGGCAAGGCAGGCAAGTACAAGAGCATCCAGGCCGCGGTCAACGCGGCCCGGCCCGGCGACTGGATCCTGGTCGGCCCCGGCGACTACCACGAGACCGCCGACGAGACCGGCCCGCACGGCAACCCGGCGGTCGGCGCGATGGGCGGCGTCTACATCACCAAGTCCGGCCTCACCCTGCGCGGCATGAACCGCAACTCGGTCGTCGTGGACGGCACCCGGGCGGGCGCTAAGCCGTGCAGCGCGGCGCCGAAGGCGCAGAACTACGGCGCGGCGGGCAAGAAGGGCACGCACGTCGGCCGCAACGGGATCCTGGTCTGGAAGGCGAACGACGTCAGCGTCGAGAACCTGACGGTCTGCAACTTCCTGGCCGGCACCGGGGCGTCCGGCAACGAGGTCTGGTGGAACGGGGGAGACGGCTCGGGGAAGATCGGCCTGCACGGCTACTGGTCCAGCTACCTGACCGCCACCTCGACGTTCTTCAGCAACGAGACGACCGCCGCCGAGTACGGGGTCTTCTCCAGCAACTCGGCCGGCCCGGCGAAGTGGAATCAGCTCTACGCCAGCAACATGAACGACTCGGGCACCTACGTCGGCGCGTGCCATCGCTCCTGCGACGCCGTGCTGGATCACATGTGGATGGAGAACAACGCGCTCGGCTACTCGGGCACGAACTCCGGCGGGACCATCGTCATCGAGAACTCCCAGTTCGACCACAACCAGGACGGCCTCGACACCAACAGCGCGGTCGTCGGCGACCCGCCGGCGCCGCAGGACGGCAAGTGCCTCGGCGGCCGGCGCAGCCCGGTCACCCACACCACCTCATGCTGGGTAGTGACGCACAACTACATCCATAACAACAACAACCCGATGGCGCCGGCGGCGGGCAGCGCGGCAGCCGGGCCCGTGGGCACCGGGATGACCGTCTCAGGCGGCCGCTCCGACACCGTCATGGATAACACCGTCGCTAACAACGGAGCCTGGGGCATCCTGTTCGTGCCGTACGCCCAGTCGGGCAAGCCCAGCCTCGGCCAGACCTGCAAGGGGGCGGGCGGCCATGAACTACCGCCCTTCGGCTGCGTGCTGGACCCCGAGGGAGACGCGCTGCTGCACAACACGTTCCGGCACAACGGCTACTTCGGCAACCCGAGCAACTCCGACTACGGCCAGATCACGCTGTCCGGCGGCGAGCCGCAGAACTGCTTCGCGGGGAACAAGGCCCCGGACGGCAGCGCTCCGTCCAACCTGGAGAAGACCGAGCCCAGGTGCGGGGCCAAGACCAAGGCCGCCCGCCCCGGCGGCAACCTGCTCACCCAGGTGCTGTGCGACGCCGGGCTGGCGCCGTGCCCGAGCGGCGCCCACTACCCGAAGCCGAACGGCAAGGTGGTCCTGATACCGCTGCGCCGCGGCCTGCCGACCATGCCCAACCCGTGCGCGGGCGTGCCGGCCAACCCGTGGTGCCCGCGCAAGGCTTAGTAGCCCGGAGCTCAGTAGTAGTAGGGGAAGCGCGCCCAGTCGGGGGCGCGCTTCTCCAGGAAGGCGTCCCGGCCCTCGACGGCCTCGTCGGCCATGTAGGCCAGGCGGGTGGCCTCGGTCGAGAACACCTG
>JBOHCO010001097.1:0-2559 GCA_050698895.1 Streptosporangiaceae bacterium | reverse complement strand
GGGCGTGAGCGTCCCGCCGGAGGCAGCTGGAAGCGTCCGGAACTGGAACCTCATAGCGGCGCGGAGCCGCCGATTTCTGATTCTGCTGCGGGGACGCGGAACATCGACTGCGCTCGCTGCTGGTGCTGAGCCAGCCACGACACGACTTCGGCGGGCGAGTTCGCCGCGACGAGCACTTCCTCGTCGCGCACGGCGACCCACTGGCCGATGAACGGCCGCAGTGCCTCCGCCAGGGGCTGTCGTTGCCCCGGTGCCTGGACGCCGCCCTGCGGCCTGGGCGCGGAATGCCCAGGATGCCCCCGGTGGATCGCCCGGGCGGCGGTGAACCCGAGCCGGGTCAGCGCCCGGCGCGCCTGATGGGTGGTGAAATCCGCCCGATCCAGGCCTGTTACCAGCGCAAGCACCTGTTTGGGAGGCCACCGGCGGCCACTGATTACCACGAAGTGCTCGTGGATGGGCTCCGGCAACTTGCCATCGAGCGCTCGTTCCACCCGCTGCGGGTCGAGGTCGAAGGCCCGGCCCATGATCGTCATGGTCGTCACCGCAGCGTCCTTCCTGAAATGTATTCTCTGTTCCGTCTCTACGGTAGACGCCCACAGCCGCGTCGGCAAACCATAGTGGGCGCTCATAACGACCAGCCGCGCTCGCGGGGAACGATAGGTCCTCGCGAAGCTCTGCGGCGCCGGCGCGGCGTAGCCGGATCTTGACTGCTGACTGCGGCTGGCGAATGCGGTTGAGCGCGTCGAGGGCGGTCTCGGCAGCGGTAGGCAGGCCAACGGCACAGTCAGATATTGGAACTGTCTGAATGCCTGTCGAGACTGGTTGTGCGGTGGCTGATATCTGCGGCGTAGCTGGTCCAGTCGCCGGCGGGGAAGCCCTGCGCGGTACCCGGCACTCCGGCAGCGACAGCCAGGCCGCGCACCTGATGCGCACATCAACCCGGCTCCTGCGGAGCTCCCTCCCTCTCCGCGAAAGCAACTGGAACCACGCGCACCGGGCTCTTCACGGCCGCCTGGTGACTAGTGTCCATCGTCGCGCTCGGCGGCGTACAGCTAGAATCGTGTGAGGTGCCCCGGGAAGCCTGGTCGGGACTACGTCAGACCCGGATTTAAGGCGCCCACTTTGACTGATACGCAGCCCTTTGCCCTGCTGGTTCTGCTCACGGCTGTCGTGGGACTGGTCGCGGTGCTCTCGAACCGCCTGAGTCAGCGGGTGAAGATCCCGTCGCCTGCGCTGGTGCTGGTGGGCGCGGCGATCGCGGTCAAGGTCGCGCCGGGTCTGCATGCCCCGCCGCAGCAGGCGGTCGAGCGGGTGGTCACGGTCGCGCTGGCGTGCATCTTGTTCGACGGCGGGATGCATATCGGATGGTCTCGCTTTCGGTCTGCTGCCGCGCCGATCGCCGCATCCGGTCTCCTGGGCACGTTCCTGACGGTGGCGGCGACGGCCGTGCTGGTGCACGTTGTCGTGGGCCAGGGCTGGTATGTGGCGCTGCTGGTGGGGACGGCGGTGGCCCCGACGGATCCGGCGATGGTGTTCTCTGTCCTTGGCCTGCGGGAGATCTCCGGTCGCAGCGGCACGATCCTGGAGGGCGAATCGGGCGCTAATGATCCGGTCGGCATCGCGCTCATGACCGCCGTCCTCGCTGCGGGCAGTCTGAGCTGGGGCGCGTTCGGGGAAATCGGCGGCGAGTTCCTGCTGCAGATGGGCCTCGGCGCGGCGGTGGGCGTTGCGGGCGGGCTGGCGCTGCTGTGGTTCACCCGCCGCGTGCCGCTGCCGGGCGAGGGCCTGTATCCGCTGCGGACGCTGGCCAGTGCCCTGCTGCTGTACGGCGTGGCCACGCTGGCGCACGGCTCGGGGTTCCTGGCGGTGTTCCTCGCTGGGATCGTTCTCGGTGACCAGCGCGCCCCTTATAAGCGGGAGGTCGAGCGGTTCCACTCAGCGCTGGCCAGCCTGGCGGAGATCGTCGCCTTCGCGGTCCTGGGCCTGACGGTCAACCTTGACATCCTGGCCAGGGCCAGCGTGTGGGTGCCCGGCGTCGTGATCGGCGCGGCGGTCGCGTTCATAATCCGGCCGGTGCTGGTCGGCCTGTGCCTGACGCCGGCTCGGCTGGCCGGGCGGGAACGTGCGTTCATCCTGTTCGCCGGCCTCAAGGGGGCCGTGCCGATCCTGCTCGGGAGCTTCCTGCTCGCCGCGCATGTCCCGGACGCTGAGCGGTTGTACGGGATCGTCGCGGTCGTCGTGATCTTCTCGGTCCTCGTCCAGGGCAGTTTCGTCCCGGCTGCTGCCCGGCTGCTGCGCCTGCCGATGCGCATGATCGAACCGCAGCCGTGGGCGCTCGGGGTGAGGCTGCAAGACGAGCCCAGCGGCGTGCACCAGCTCACTGTCAGGGCCGGCTCGCCAGCCGACGGCCGGACAGTCGGTGACCTGGCCGCCCTGCCGGGCGAGGCCTGGGTTAGCTTCGTGGTACGCGACGGCCAGCTTGTCCCGATCAGGGAAGACACCAAGCTGCGCGCCGGCGACGACCTTCTCGTCCTGGCCGACCCGGCCCTGCACGGCAAG
>JBOHCO010001096.1:0-4386 GCA_050698895.1 Streptosporangiaceae bacterium | reverse complement strand
AGCCCGCCCCCGCTACCCCGGCCAGCGGCTGACATGTGCGGGATCGCAGGCTGCTACCAGCAGGCCGACGGCCGCCAGCTGGTCGACATCATGGTCGACCGGATGGCCCACCGCGGCCCGGATGCGGCCGGGGTCTGGGCGCACGCTGACGACCGGGTGTCGGTTCAGCTCGGCCACCTACGGCTGTCGATCATCGACCTGTCCGCCTCGGCCGACCAGCCGTTCATCAAGCACGGCATGACGCTGGTCTACAACGGCGAGCTGTACAACTCCAAGGACCGGCGCGGCGAGCTGATCGCCCGCGGGGTGGCCTTCACCACCAAGTCGGACACCGAGGTGGTGCTGGAGGCCTGGCGCTGCTGGGGCCCGGCCGCCCTGCCCCGGTTCCGCGGGATGTTCGCCTTCGCGCTGCTGGACCAGGCCAGCGGCGACCTGATCCTGGCCAGGGACCCGTTCGGCATCAAGCCGCTGTACTACCGGCAGCGGGGCGACGGCGTCGTGTTTGCCAGCGAATTGAAGGCCCTCGTCAGCGCAACCGGCTCGGAGCTGCGGATGGAGCCGGGCGCCCTGGTCGCCTCGATGCTCTACTACTGGATCCCGGAGCAGCGCTGCGCCATCGAGGGCGTGCACAAGCTGCCCGGCGGATCCTGGGCCCGGTTCCGGCTCGACGGCCGGCACACGGTCGAGCACTACTGGCGGATCGAGGACGTGGCCGCGGAGGCCGCCGCCGGCCCGCAGGCCGACCTGGCCCAGGTGATCCAGGACTCGGTCACCGCGCACATGGTCGCCGACGTGCCGGTGTCCAGCTTCCTGTCCGGCGGCCTGGACTCCAGCATCATCACGGTGCTGGCCCACCAGGCCGACCAGGGCATCGACGCCTACACCATCACGTTCCGGCCCGAGGACCAGAAGCTCGAGGCCATGCCCGACGACGCGCTCTACGCCCGGAAGGTCGCGGCCCAGTTCGGCATCAAGCTGCACGAGATCGAGATCTCTCCCGACGTGGTCGACATGCTGCCCCGGATCGTGGACGTGCTGGACGAGCCGATCGGCGACCCGGCCGCGATCAACACCGTGCTCATCTGCGAGGCGGCCCGCGACCGCGGGGTCAAGGTGGTGCTGTCCGGGATGGGCGCCGACGAGCTGTTCGGCGGCTACCGCAAGCACCTGGCCTGCGAGCTGGCCAGCAACTACGGCCGGGTGCCCGCCCTGCCCCGCGCCGCCGTGCGGGCCGGCGTCGGCGCGCTGCCGGTGACCCTGGGCGGCCGCGGGCTGCGCACCGTGCGCTGGGCCAAGCGCTTCCTGACCTTCGCCGAGCTGGCCGAGGAGCCGCGGTTCCGCCGCAGCTACACCCTCTACGACGGCCCCGAGCTGGCCGGGCTGATCAGCCCGGACCTGGGCCACTACGTCGACGAGATCCTCGGCGAGCACGCCGCGATCTACAACGACAACGCGCTGCCGGACGAGGTGAACCGGATGTGCCTGGCCGACTCGCGACTGTTCCTGCCCGGCCTCAACCTCTCCTACACCGACCGGGCCAGCATGGCCGCCTCGGTCGAGGTGCGGGTCCCGTTCGTCGACCCGGTGATGGCCAGGGCGGCGTTCTCGTTCGCGGGCCCGGACAAGATCCGGCGGCGGCAGCAGAAGGTCGCGCTCAAGCAGGCCGCCGAGCGCTGGCTGCCGCACGAGATCGTGCACCGGCCCAAGGCCTCGTTCAGCGCCCCGCTGCGCGCCTGGGTGCGCGGTGACCTGCACGAGATGATCCAGGACGTGCTGGTGCGGGGCGAGCTGGCCAAGTCCGGCGTGCTGCGCCGGGAGGCGCTGACCCGCCTGATCGCCGACGACCAGGCCGGGCGCGAGGACCGCTCCAAGCAGATCTGGCAGCTGCTCACGCTGGAGCTGTGGTACCGCCACGCTCAGTCAGCGGGCGTGGCCGCATAACGCGAGGCCGGCGGGGGAGCGCCACGGGGCCATCGCACCGAAACACCTGACCAGAGGACCTGATGAAGCAGATAGCCCAGAACTACAAGTCCGGGGAACTCACCGTCCTGGACGTCCCGGCCCCCGTGTGCCGCGCCGGCGGCGTCCTGGTGCAGTCCCTGTTCTCGCTGATCTCGACCGGCACCGAGATGATGAAGGTGACCGAGGCCAAGATGTCGATGGTCGGCATGGCCAGGGCCCGCCCGGACCAGGTGCGCAAGCTCATGGACTCGGTCACCCAGCAGGGCGCCATGGCCACCTATAAGAAGGCCATGAGCCGGCTCGACTCCTACACCCCGCTGGGCTACTCGCTGTGCGGCGTGGTCGTCGAGGTCGGCCAGGGGGCCACGGATTTCCAGGTCGGCCAGCTGGTCGCGGCGGCGGGCAACGAGTACGCGCTGCACGCCGAGTTCAACTGGATCCCGGTCAACATGTGCGTCCCCGTGCCGCGCGACGTCTCGCCCGAGCACGCCGCGTTCTCCACCGTCGGCGCCATCGCCATGCAGGGGGTGCGCCGGGCCGAGGTCAGCCTGGGCGACACGGCCCTGGTCATCGGGCTGGGCCTGGTCGGCCAGCTCACGGTCCGGCTGCTGATCGCCGCCGGGGTCCGGGTGGTCGGCCTGGACATGATCGCCGAGCGCGGCCAGCTGGCCGAGAAGGCGGGCGCGGTCCGCTGCGCCGCCCCGGACGCCGACGGCGTGGCCGCCGTCGCCGAGGCGCTGGCCGAGATGACCAGCGGGCGCGGCGCTGACCACGTGCTGATCACCGCGGGCGGCGCCTCCAACGGGCCGGTCGAGACGGCGGCCAAGCTGGCCCGCGACCGGGCCACGGTCGTGGACGTCGGCAAGACCCGCCTGGACCTGCCCTGGAACGCCTACTACGACAAGGAGCTGGACGTCCGGTTCTCCCGGTCCTACGGGCCGGGCCGCTACGACGACCGCTACGAGCTGGAGGGCATCGACTACCCGGCGGGCTACGTGCGGTGGACCGAGCGCCGCAACCTGGAGTGCTTCCTGGACCTGCTGGCCGGCAAGGACATCGAGGTGGAGTCGCTTATCTCCGGGGTGTTCCCCCTGGATGACGCGACCAAGGTCTACGACGATCTGGCCCAGGGCACGCTGAGCGCGGTCGGGGTGCTCCTGAGTTATCCCAAACGGGCCCCGGACAGCCAGCCCCGCGCCTCCAGCCGCGTGGTCTCGGCCACCGGGACTCCGGCCCCGAAGGCGTCCGCCGGACAGGTCGCGGTCGGCTTCATCGGGGCCGGCAACTACGCCACCTCGATGCTGCTGCCGCACCTGGCCAAGTCCGGCGCCGTGAACCTGGCCCACGTCGCCACCACCCGGTCGCTGTCGGCCGCCAACGCCCAGCGGCGGTTCGGCTTCACCACCGCCTCGACCAGCGCGGACGCCGTGCTCGAGGACGACTCGCTGGACGCGATCTTCATCGTGACCCGGCATCACACCCACGCCAGCATGGTCTGCCGCGCGCTGCGCACCGGCAAGGCCGTGTTCGTGGAGAAGCCGCTGGCGCTGACCCGCGACGAAGTCGAGCAGATCATGGACGTGGTCGCGGAGACCGGCAACGACCGGATCATGGTCGGGTTCAACCGCCGGTTCGCCCCGCTGCTGACCCAGATGCGCTCGCAGTTCGGCGAGCCGGGCCGCGGCGTGGCCCGCTACCTGGTCAGCGCGGGCCGGCTGGACGCCGACAGCTGGTACACCAACGAGGAGCTCGAGGGATCCCGGTTCACCGGCGAGGGCGGCCACTTCATCGACACGCTGAGCTGGTGGGCGGACAGCCTGCCCGAGCAGGTCTACGCCGTGTCCGGGCCGGAGCGGGACGACCTGCAGGCCACGCTGCGCTTCGCGAACGGCTCGACGGCCACGATCAGCTACGTCACCGTCGGCAACTCGCGCTTCCCCAAGGAGACCCTGGACGTGGCGGCCGGCGGGCGCAGCGCCCGGCTGGACAACTTCCGCGAGGCCGCGGTGTGGTCCGGGCGGAAGCGCAGCGCCACCAAGGCCCGCGGCGGCCAGGACAAGGGCCAGCGGCACCAGCTCGAGCAGTTCGTGGCGGCGGTCCGGTCCGGCTCGCCCCTGCCCATCGGGCTGGCCTCCCTGGTGGCCACGACCAAGGCCACCATCGCGGTGGGCGAGAGCCTGGCGAGCGGGACCCCGGAGCAAGTGTGAGCGTTCTGAGCAGCTCGCGGCTGGACTGGTACGTCCGGCGGGCCGCCCGCATGTCCCCGGCCGAGGTGGCCTGGCGGACCAGGGACCAGGCGGTCCAGCTGGCCTGGACGCGCCGTCAGGTCCAGCCGGGGCAGGCGACGCCCGCGGTGCCGGCCCGGCCGGCCGGCGCCCGGTCGTTCGCCGCGGTGCTGCCCCCGCAGGCGGCCGACGCCGTGCC
>JBOHCO010001095.1:0-1170 GCA_050698895.1 Streptosporangiaceae bacterium | reverse complement strand
CCAAGCCGCCGCGGTCACCCGCGGCGCTGGTGGTCTCTTACACCACCGTTTCACCCTTACCGCCGGCCAGGCCGGCGGCGGTCTGTTTTCTGTGGCACTTTCCCGCGGGTCACCCCGGGTCGGCGTTACCGACCACCCTGCCCTGCGGAGCCCGGACCTTCCTCGGCGCCGCCCGTCTCCGGACCGCGACGCGACCGCCCGGCCGACTCGCCCGTCGCTAGATCAAGGATAAGGCCAGACGCCACGAGGCGATCCGCGCAGACCCCGGCATCCGGTCCGGCCGCATGGGGCATTCCGGCCGCCGCAACCAGCCGGCTTCATGATCGCGGTGGATTTGGGTCGCCGGCGGCCCTAATCCACCATCATCCTGAAACAGCCCCGCCAGCCATCCTGCCGGGCAAAGGACTTGAGGCGGGAGGGGTCAGGGAGGCCAGCGGGGCCCGTGACCTGGGCATAACGTGATCCCGGAGGACCCGGGCCGGCGTTGGCCCGTGGTCCTCCGGGATCATAAACCGCTCCCGCGAGAGCGGCCGTGCAGTCGTGCGGTCGTGCGTCGTGCGTCGTGCGGTCGTGCGGTCGTGCGTCGTGCGGTCGTGCGGTGTCGTGCGGCTAGCGGATCAGGCCGCCCAGCAGGTCGCCGTACTGGTCCTCGCGCGACGCCGGGGTCGGCGACGGCGTGGGCATCGGCGGCTGCGGCCGGCGGGTGGCCGTCGACTTGGGCCGGCTGGAGCTGGGCCGCGTGGCGCTGCGCCGGCTGGCGCCGGGCCTGGTGCTGGCCTTAGAGGCCGTCTGCGGCTTGGTCGCGGCGCCGTTCCTGCCGTTCTTGGTGGCGCCGTTCTTGGTGGCGCCGTTCCTGACCGTGCTGGCCTTGGCCGCACCGCCGTTCGGCTTGGCCGCGGTCCGGGCCGAGGTGCCAGTCCGGGCCGAGGTGCCAGTCCGAGCTGCGGTGCTGCCGGTCCGGGCCGTGGTCCCGGTCTTGGACCGCGAGGTCGTCCGGCTCGACGTGCTCCGGCTCGACGTGCTCCGGCTCGAGGTGCTCCGGGACGGCCGCGACGAGCTGGCCGACGGCCGCGACGAACTGCGCGACGTGGTCGACCTGCTGGTGCTGGACCGGCGGGCCGCTGACGTGCGGCGCGCGGCCGGACGCGCCGAGGCCGGGCGGGCCGAGGC
>JBOHCO010001094.1:0-3721 GCA_050698895.1 Streptosporangiaceae bacterium | reverse complement strand
GCGCCGGCCGGCACGGCGGGATCGCCGCCGGGCCTGCGGCCCCCGCCCCGCAGCACGGCCTGACCTTCCCCGACGAGCTGGCCGCGGCCTCGCTGCTGGCGGCGGGCGTACTGGCCGCGCTCGGTCGCCGTCGCCGCGAGCAGCTCTGGCGCCGCGCCTTCGGCGCCCGGATCGCCGCCCCCGCTCCGGCCGCCGCCAGCGCCGAGGTCGCCATGCGCCTGGGCGCACAGGAGCCGCTGACCTGGCTGCTCGATACCGGCCTGCGCTACCTGTCCCAGGCGCTGGGCCGGGACGGGCGCACCCCGCCGACCGTGGTCGCCGCGCACCTCGGCGCCGACAACCTGGACCTGTGGGTCACCCCCGCCGATCTGGGCGCGCCGTCCCCGTGGACCGCCGTCGGCGACGGCCAGGTGTGGCGGCTGCCCGCCGCCGCCCTGCACCGGCTGGACCCCGGGCAGCTTGCCGGCGCGCTCGCCCCGTTCCCCGGGCTCGTCTCCCTCGGCACCGACAGCGGCGGCCGGGTGCTCGTCGACCTCGAGGCCGCGCACGGCCTGATCTGCCTGAGCGGGCCCGAGGAGACGGTTACCTCGGCCCTGTCGGCCATGGTCGTCGAGCTGGCCACCAACCGCTGGTCCGACCGGATGAGCATCACGCTGGTCGGCTTCGGCGACGATCTCACCCTGCTCGCGCCCGACCGGATCACCGCCGTGCGCACCCTGGCCGAGGCCCTGCCCGCCCTGGAGGCGCGGGCCGTCGAGGTCGCCGACGCCATGGCCATGGCCGGCATCGGCTCCGTGCTGACCGGCCGGGCCCGTGGCGCCGACCCGCAGACCTGGGCCCCGCACTACCTCATCATGGCCACCCCGCCCTCGCCGCAGGAACAGCAGCGGCTACTGGCCCTGGCCGCCATCCGGCATGCCGCCGCGGCCGGCTACGTCGTCGCCGGTGATGTGCCCGGTGCCGCGTGGACCTGGGAGATCACCGGTCAGGGGCAGCTCACCGCCAGTCAGCTCGGGTTCGACGTCCAGGCCCAGATGCTGCCGCCCAGTCAGCACGCTGCGCTGGTCGAGCTATTCGCGGGCGCCGCTCAGCCGCCCGGCGCGCCCCTCGACCCCGCGCCCGCTAGCTCCGTGCCCGCCGCCCAGCTCGTGCCCGGCGCCGCGATGCCCGTCGAGATCACCGTCCTCGGCCCCGTCTCCGTGCAGGCGCCGGGCGTCATCGAGCCCGACCGCGTGGCCCTGGTCACCGAGATGGTCGTCTACCTCGCCGTCCACCCAGAGGGCGTGCATCCCAACGTCATGGCCGGCGCCGTCTGGCCGCGGGGCGTGACCAGCGAGATCCGGGACGCCGCGCTGACCCGGGCCACCGAGTGGCTCGGCGTCGACCCGGCCACCGGCCGCACGCACCTTGACACCGACCCGGTCGGCCGGCTGACGCTCGGCCCCGGCGTCCGAGTCGACTGGCAGGTGTTCCGGGCCCTGACCGGGCTGGCCCAGCAGACCCGCGATCCCGGCGAGGAGGAGGCTGGCCTGGCCCGGGCTCTCGGCCTGATCGACGGCCAGATGCTCACCGGCCGGGACCCCGGCCGCTACGCCTGGCTGGCCGCCGATGACCTGGAATACGAGGTCACCGCCCGGGTTGCCGACGCCGCGCACCGGCTGTCCTCGCTCCGGCTCGGCGGCGGCGACGCCCCCGGCGCCATGGCGGCGGCCCGGTCCGGCCTGAGGCTGGCCTTCGCCGACGAGTTGCTGTGGCGGGACCTGCTGCTGGCCGCCCACGCCACCGGCGACCAGCACGTGCTGCGCTCGATCGTGGATGAGGTGTGCGCCCGGACGGCGCTGGACGAGGTGCTGTCCCGGATGGCGCCGGAGACCGAGGCGCTCATCGACGAGATCTGCCCCTCCTGGCGTGCCTCCGTCGCCTAATCCGCGCATTCGTCCCGCTGGCCTCCTGCGTGCTCGCCTCGTGCCCTCGTCAGTCGCTCGGCTCAGCTGCCGACTTCGAGGATGTCGAAGAAGGCGTTGATCGAGCTTGAGTTCATGTAGTAGGCGAAGCCGCTGTCGATCCCGTCGATCGTTACGGTGTAGTCCACCTCGACTTCGGCCCCGGTAATGGAGGCCTTCACCAGCGTGTACCCCTTGTACAAGGTTTGGGCGTTATAGGCGTCGTCTTCGGTCGGGTAGAAATACTCCCCGATGTGATTCGACGGCGGCAGGAAATGCCCGTGCGCCTTGATGAACTTGAGTTCCTTCTTCGTGACCCACTCGTACATCGTGGCGCGCTTCGACTTGCTGGGAAGGCCGATCCCCGGCAGCTTCGTCCCTCGCGGCACGATGCCGACGTAGGTAGACTCGCATTCCCGGTTGGTCTTGGGGCTGACCCCGATCCAGCAGAAGTAGATGACGCTGTTCGCGGTGGGGTCGGGCCCTCCTGTGGTGCCGTTGCGTGAGGCCTCGCACTTCGACGGGATCGTGATCACCGCTTGCGGGAACAACGTGGGCCAGGGCTCCTGGTTGAGCTGGCTGGTATTACCAGGCACCCGGATAACGCCGGACGGCTTGGTGGACCTGGAAATGGTCGTATGGCCTGGCCCGCCGCACTGAAGATCGAAGGAGGCGTGCTTGATCTTGTCGGCTGCGCTCGAATGGTCAGGGCCGATAGCGGCCCAGGTGGCCAGAAGCTGACCGGGAATCACGTAGCCGTCAGGCTGGGGCAGCGGCGATGTGGTGTTGGTGCCAGGCACATCGTTCTTGCGCACGTCGGTCTTGGTCGCCCTGGCGTGCGCGCCCGCCAGGGCGGAGCCCGAAGCCGACGACAATGGCCTGACCGCCGGCGGCGCCGGGCGAGGCGGCAGCGTGGGGTGCGGCCGCGGCTGGCGGGGCTGCGGCGGCCAGCATGGCCGCGATGGCGACGCCGCTCACGATGACCCTAAGCCCGCGGATCGTCATTGAGCGCAACGCCGTTCCTTTCCCAGAGGATGGCGACCGCTCACCATACTGGGCGAGCCCTTGATTGAGTGTCAAGGCGCGCAGTAATAGCCGCTGCTGTGCTACATGCAGGACACTTGCTGAGGTGGAGACAAGGGCTACGTTCCGGCTGACCGGGCCGGGATCGCTGACGGCCGCAAGGGTCACGGAGCGGCTGGGCGTGCCACCCAGCCGGATGCAGGAGGCGGGCGCTCTCGTCAGCCGCCGGTCGACGGCCCGCCGCGAGACATCGGTCTGGCTGCTGAATTCCAGCCCGGACATTGAAACGGACACTGGGCTAGCCGAGCAGCTCGGGCGGCTGCTTGACCGGCTGGAGCCGATCAGCGCCGCCATCTGGGAACTGGTTCACGAGGGCTATGAAGCGGACTGGTACTGCTGGATCGCTTCTCACGCGACCGAGCACGCGGCCATCCTCGACCGTGCCTTGTTGCGACGCTTTCTCGCGCTGCCCGGCGACCTCTGGCTAGACGTATGCGGCGACGATATGGACGGGGATAGCTGACGATGTGGTGCGACACGCTCGGAAACGAGCTCGGCGAGCCGGAGCTGCGGCACACTGCGGCGGCGCTCCAGAGGATCACCGGCGTAGTGGAGTCGGCCCCGCCATCGCGAGCCACGCCAGGCAACAGTTGACGGCGGCGGGTCAGCCGATCGGTGGATTGGCTCAGCCGGTCGGTCGGTCCGCCGGCTCAGCCGCCCACCCCTGAGATCTGGCTGGCCGGTCGATGCCCGGC
>JBOHCO010001093.1:0-1916 GCA_050698895.1 Streptosporangiaceae bacterium | reverse complement strand
GGCTGGGCCGCTACCGTGATCCCCAGCGCTGCGGCCTGCGCCGCCAGCGGCGCGAACAGCGATCCGCCATGCTCGATCCGGTGCCGCAGCGGGTTCCCCGGCCGGCCGCTCAGGACCGCGGAGTAGGTGTCCAGGACGGCTTCGATCGCCCGGTCTCCCTGCGCGTGGATGCAGACCTGCAGCCCGCGGGCGTCGAACTCCGCCACCATGGCGGCCAGCTCAGCGGGCGAGAAGTACATGATCCCCGAGCCGTAGGGCGGAACCGGGTAGCTGCCGTGGATGGCCGCGGTGCGGCTGCTCATCCCGCCGTCGGCCCAGATCTTCACCGACTCGGCGGCCAGCCGCGGCGAGCTTCGCCCGCGCAGCCCGGACCCCAGCAGCCAGTCCGCCTCGTCGTGCACCACCAGCCCGGCGATCCGGACGCCGAGGACACCCTGCTCGTCGGCCTCCGCGTAGGCGGTCAGCGACGCGCGGCGGGTGTCCGCGTCGCACGCCGCGGTGACACCCCTGGCTGCGAAGTGCCGCGCCGCCCTGGCCACCAGGCCGGCCCGCTCGGCGGCACTCATCCGCTCCATGTCCCGCCGCAGCCCGCCCCACAGCAAGGTGAACGTGGGCCCCTCGTAGACCACACCGTCCAGCCGCCCCTCACGATCCCGCCCGAAGCGGCCGCCCGGCGGGTCCGGCTGCCGGTCATCGAGCCCGGCCTCCCGCAGCGCAGGCGTGTTCAGCACGCAAGCATGCAGCGACGTATGAAACAAGATCGCTGGCCGGCCCGGCACGGCGGCGTCGAGATCAGCGCGGGTCGGATGCCGGCCCTCGCGGAGCTTGTACTCCACGTACCCGCTGCCGGTCACCCACGACCCCTCCGGCGTGCCGGCCGCCGCCGCCCGCAACCGCGCGATGATCGCCGGGATGTCCGGCGCCGCCGGCTGGCTGCAGTCCGCACCCGACGCCAGGTAGCCCACGTCGCACAGATGACAATGCGCGTCGATCAGCCCCGGGATAACGGCCGCCCCCTCCAGCGGCACCACCAGCGCGCCGGGCCGCGCCGCCGCGCGCACCTGTTCGGCCGACCCGACCGCCGCGATCCGATCGTCCCGGATCAGCATCGACCTGGCCGGCTCCCCGCCAGGCGCCATCGAGACGATGTCCGCGTCCGCCAGCAGCACATCCACCGTTTCACCCTCCGCAGATCTCTGGCCGGGTCAGGCCGGCTACCCGGGCGCGAAGATCATCCGGGTGCCGGGCCGGTCGTAGGTGACGACGAAGTTGCGGAGGCCCGACATGCGCCGGCCCGTGTAGGCCGGCCCGTCAGGCACGCAGCCGGTGCGCAAGGTATTCAAACGGCACGGCCGATACCACAATGGCAAAGGCTATCCGAGCTGCGATCATCGTCGCAGCCGAGCCCGGGGGAGGAAGTTCGTCTATCACCACCACCCCAAGGCCTGGGCCGGGCTGGGCTTCGTCGCTGGTACCTGGCTGCTCATCCTCGGCGTCATTCTGTGCGCCTACGGCTTCTGGTGGGGAGCGGCCCTGATAGCGGTGGCGGCGCTCGAGCTCTGGGTCGCCTTCCGCCTGGTGCAGAGCGTCCAGGCCTAGCTTGCCGCGCCCGATGCACGCACCTGCTGACAACCTCACTCCCGCGCGACCTTTGATCATGCGAATTCTGGTGAGGCCTTACGCATATCGTCACCCCAGGGTCTTCGGCGTAGCGGGCCTGGCCGCTGGCATCTGGCTGCTCATCCTGGGCGTCATTCTGTGCGCCTATGGCTTCTGGTGGGGGGCGTCGCTGATAGCGGTGGCGGCGCTCGAGCTCTGGGTCGCCTACCACCTGCTCGTTGCCCCGTTGCCGCAGCGGGTTCGTGAGCTGGAGCAGTCCCGGGCCCATGCGGTGGACGACTCGGCGGCGAGGCTCC
>JBOHCO010001092.1:0-3630 GCA_050698895.1 Streptosporangiaceae bacterium | reverse complement strand
ATCATGGCCGGCGGCCGGCTCCGGCAGCGGGGCCGGCCGCAGGACCTGCTGCGGCAGGCCGAGGGGCTGGTCTGGGAGCTGACCGTGCCCGCCGGCGCGCTCAGCCAGCTCCGCGAGCGGCACCTGGTCAGCCGCATGGTCCGCACCGGGTCGGGGTGCGGGTGCGCGTGCTGGCTCCTTCCCCGCCGAGCCCGGACGCGGCGCCCGCCGCACCGGACCTGGAGGATGCCTACCTCACGATCATCCACGCGGCCGGTGCCGGCCGGTCACCGCACGGCGTCTTGCGCGACGACCCGGCCCGGGCGCAACGATGACCGGCCGGGCGCTGCCCGCGCTGGCCGTGGCCGACTTCCGCGAGCGGTCCCGGCGGCCCGCCTACCTGGTCACGCTGGCCGCCGCCATAGCCCTGGGTTATCTGGCCCTGCCCCCGGCCAGCTCGGTGTGGGTGGTGATGAACGCCGGCGGCTACCGCGGCGTCTACAACAGCGCCTACGCCGGCACCGTCACCGCGCTGGCCGGCGGCCTGTGGCTGATGATCGGCGGGTTCTACGTGGTGCGCGGGGCCATCACCCGCGACGAGCAGTCCGGCGTCGGCCAGGTGCTCGCGGCCACTCCGCTGCGCAGCGCCGGCTACCTGGCCGGCAAGTTCCTCAGCAACCTCATGGTCCTGGGCTCCATGGCCGCCGTGCTGGCGGTGACCGCGCTGGCCCTCCAGCTGGCCCGCGGCGAGTCCGCCGCCGTCCGCCCCGGCGCGCTGCTGCTGCCGTACGTTCTGCTGACCCTGCCCGTGCTGGCGGTGACGGCCGCGGCCGCGGTGGCGCTCGAGACCGTGCCGGTGCTGCGCGGCGGGCTGGGCAACGTGGCCTGGTTCTTCTTCTGGATGTTCGCGGCCATCGCGGGCGGCGGTGCCCCGCTGGGCGGGCTGGGCACCGTGGCCGCGTCCATGCGCCGCGCCATGGCCGCCCAGCACCTGCCCTCCGCGGCCGAGTTCAGCCTGGGCTTCACCAAGCTGGATCATCCGCTGCGGACGTTCAGCTGGGCCGGGCTGCATCCCGGTGCCGGGTTCGTGCTGGCCCGCCTCGTGCTGATCCTGGTCGCGGCCGGGCTGGTCGTCCTGCCGGCGTTCTGGTTCGCCCGGTTCGACCCGGCCCGCGCCGGCGGACGGCGTGCCGCGGCGGGAGCCGGCCCGGCCACGGTCAGCCTGGCCGACGGGAGTCAGGCCGACGGGAGTCAGGGCGACGTGGGTCAGGGCGGGCGCGCGGCCCGGTCGTACCGGCCGCTGCCGGCGCTGACCACGGGCCGGGCCGGGTTCGCGGCCGGGCGGCTGCTGGCCGGGGAGGCCCGCATCCTGGTCCAGGGCGTCTCCCGCTGGTGGTGGCTCGTCGCCGCCGGGCTCACGGTGCTCAGCCTGGCCGTGCCGAGGGACCTGGTCCGGCCCGCCGGGGCCAGCACCGCGCTGCTGCTGTCCGCCGCCTGGATCTGGCCCGTGCTGATCTGGTCCCGGCTCGGCACCCAGCGCCGCGAGAACGGCCTCGACACCCTGCTCGGCGCCTACCCCGCGGTCTACCGTCAGCTGGCCGCCGAGTGGCTGGCCGGCCTGGCGCTCACCGCCGCGCTCGGTCTCGGCCCGCTGCTGCGCCTGGCCATCGCCGCCGACGGCGCCGGCGCGGCGGCCTGGGCCGGCGGGGCGCTGTTCATCCCCTCGCTGGCGCTGCTGCTCGGCACGGTCAGCCGCACCCACCGGGTGTTCCAGGTCCTCTACCTGATCCTGTGGTACGCCGTCGTCAACCACGTCGCCGCGGCCGACTACATGGGCACCGTGCTGGTGGACGGCCGCCCGGCCGGGCCCGGCCCGGCGCTGGTCGGCGGGGTGGCGCTGGCCATGCTGGCCGCCGCGTTCGCCATCCGCGGCCTGCGCCACGCGACCCGCTGAGGCCGCGCGGCCCGCGGCCGGTGAGCTGCAGTTAGCCGCGGTCAGGTTCGGTTAGCTGCGGTCAGCTTCGGGATGTCGTGAACAGGCGGTGGCCGTGCATGTCGTAGTCGCCGACGGCGCCGCACCCCCGGCGGGGCTGGCAGGTGACGGCCTGGACCGCGGAGCCGGTGCTGCCGAGCGCCGCCAGGCCGGGCACCCGCTCGGCGCTCCAGGTGCCGCGCGTCTCGGTGGCCACGAACGCGTGGTAGCTGCTGATGCTGTGCTCGTCGCCGCTGGGGTTGGTGAGCCAGTACCCGCCCGCGGCGCAGTTCCCGGCCCTGGCGCACGACACCGAGGTCGTCCAGGTGACCACGTCGGAGGGCAGGCCGCGGACGGCGTGAATGGCGCTCCACGTGCCGCGAACCTGCACGGCCTCGAACAGCGGGCCGTCGACGGGGACGCTGTCCTCGCTGTTCGCGTTCGTGGCGTAGGTCCCCAGCGCGGTGCACTGGCCCGGCGCGGTGCAGGTCAGCGCGGTGATGTTCGCGGTGTCGACGGGGTACGGGAGCTTGATCGTGCCGCCCAGCCGCGAGGCCCGATGCCAGGTGCCCCCGGCCTCGGTGACGGTGAACATCCCGACCGGGGTCCCGGTGTCGTCGTCACCCTCGGTACCCGCGGCCGAGCAGTCACCCGGCTGAGAGCACGACAGCGCGCTGAGGTAGCTGGCCCCGAGCGACTCGGTGCCGGCCAGGGGCCGCGCCCGGCCCCACCGGCCGGCCCGGTCGGTGACGACGTAGGGCTCGTCGCTGCGGACGGCGTGATCGCGGTAGTCGCCGGCCGCCGTGCAGGAGTCCCCGGTGTCGCAGGAGATCACCGCGACGCCGGCGGCCCAGCTCCCGGTGAGTGCGGCCAGGCCCGGCACGGCCTGCGCCCGGCCCCAGGTTCCGTGGTGCTCGCTGACCACGAACGGCCGGCCGCCGCGGCCGAAGCTGCCGGGCTTCTCGGACTGCCCGGACAGCGCGCACCAGCCCGTCCGGCCGCAGGCCAGCGCCGAGAGCTGGCTCCAGTCGCCGGGGTGCAGCGCCGCCAGGCCGGGCACGGGCCGCGCCGTGCTCCACGCACCGTGCGCGAGGCGGGCGACCATGACCGTGTGGCCGCCGTGGCCCGCTGGCACCGTGGCCGCGAGGACGCAGTCGGCGGCCGGGCGGCAGGCCAGCGCCAGGCCCGGCCCCTGCTCAGCACGCAGGCCCGGCACCGGGCGCGGCGCGGCCCAGGTGCCGTTGTGCCTGGTCACGCTGAATACCTGGCCCGCGCCGCCGGTGCCCGACTTGGCGTAGGCGACGGTGCAGTCCTGCGGTGACGAGCAGGAGGCGCCGACGTAGTCGGGCGCGGTGTAGACCTCCGTCTCGGCCTGGATGCTCACGCCCGGCACGGCCTGGGCGTTGCTCCAGCCGCCGCTGCCGGGGACCGTGGCCGTGGCCGCGCTGCATCCCGTGGCCGCGGCGCACCCCGTGGCCGCGATGGCCACGCCTAGGAGCCGGCGCACGGACCCACCTTCCCCGAAACTGTCGGGCGCATCGTTAAAAATGCCGCATTTCGCAGACGGGCGGCCGGAGTCACCGGTTGACACCGGCCCGCGCCGATCCCGCCCCGCCGGCCGGCCGCCGGGGCGCTAGCCGCCGATGAGCGCGGCGATCGCCACGCCGTCGGTCGCCGTC
>JBOHCO010001091.1:0-5052 GCA_050698895.1 Streptosporangiaceae bacterium | reverse complement strand
GTCTGGGCCGGCGCGGCGGTCTACGCGGGCGCGGTGGGCTGGTCGCGAGTATGGCTCGGCGTGCACTGGCCGACGGACGTCCTCGGCGGCTGGTTGTTCGGGCTGGCCTGGCTGGCCGCCAGCACGGCGCTGATCCTCAGCCTCCGCCAGCCCAGCCTCCGCCAGCTCAGCCTGCGCCGCCGGCCGCCGGGACGCAGACGCTGATCGAGGCCGGGCACACCTCGATCGACAATTCCGTGACCGCGTGCCGCGCGCCCCCGTCCAGCTCGTACGGCTGCTCGCGGTCGAACTTGATCTCGAACTGCTTGCCTCGCGTCAGCTGCACGAACGGGGACTCCCCGGCATCGCCCAGCGCGACCTGGCCCAGCGCCCTGACCCACTCAACGGGGTTGGCCGCCGTGACCACGCCCAGGTCCAGCAGGCCGTCGTCGGGCTCCGCCTCGCTGAAGGCCTCGATCCCGCCCAGGACCCGGCCGACGTTGCCCGCCAGCACGAGGGAGGCCGGGCCGGTGAAGAAGGGCCTGCCGTCGACCTCGACCTCCGCCGTCGCCGGGCTCGCGCCCAGGCTCCTGGCCCCGGTGTAGAGGTACGCCGCGCGGCCCAGGCGGTTCTTCAGCTTCCGCTTCGCGCCAGCGATCATGCGAGCGTCGAGCCCGGCCCCGGCCATCACGGCGAAGTGCTCGCCGCTGACCAGCCCGGTGTCGAGCCGACGGCGCTCGCCGTGCAGCCCGACCCGCACCGCCTTGGCCAGCTGATCAGGAATGCCCAGGTTCGTAGCCAGCAGGTTGGCGGTGCCGGCGGGCAGCACGGCCAGCACGGCGTCGGTGCCCGCGAGCTCGTCGACACAGCGCTGGACCATGCCGTCACCGCCCCAGACGAAGATCAGCCCGGCGCCCTCCTTCAGGGCGCGCCGGGCCCGTTTCGGGGCCTTGCGGCTCTTGTTGACCTCATACCAGATCGGGTCGGTCACGCCCTCCTGCGCGAGCACCTCCCGGAGCTCGGGCAGGCCGCCGCCGAGGGTCTTGCGGGCGTGGGCCACCACGGCGACGGGCGGGCCCGGGGTGGCGTCAGAGGCCGGGCTCACACCCGGCGCCAGCGCGCCTCGCACAGCCCGTAGACGCCGAAGATGAGCAGGCCCAGCGCGGCCAGGAACAGCAGGACCTCGCCGAACGGCTGGTCCCGCAGCGTGAGCAGCGCCTTGTCGATACCGCCGGACTTGGCCGCCTTGTGGGTGACGGCGGCCTCGATGACCAGCACGCCGGCCAGCGCGAACACCACGCCGCGCGCGATGGTCCCGATCACGCCGAGCCGCTCCACGACCTTGCGCGTGCGCCGGCTCATCCGGGACGTCTGGAGGAGCTTCATGAACGTGCGCCGGAAGCCCTGGGCGACCAGCACCAGGCCGACGATCACGACAACCAGGCCGGCGACGCCGACCAGCCACTGGCCGCCGGCGTGCTGCATGGCCCTGGCGGTCAGGTCCTGCTGCTGCCGCTCCTGGCTGTGCGCCGCGCCGGAGATCACCTTGAACGTCAGGACGGCGAAGAACGCGTACACCACCGCCCGGCCGAGCGACTTGAGCCGGGGTCCGGCCCCGTTGCCCTCGCCGACGACCCCGAACGCCGCCTCGCTGAGCCGCCAGAGCGCGTAGGCGGCGAAGCCGATGGCCAGCAGCCACAGCGAGACCAGGCCGTAGGGCTTGCCGGCGAGCAGTTGCAGGGCACCCTGCTGGTCGGCGGGGTGCGAGGTGTGGCCGATCGCGATCAGGATCGCGACCCAGCCGATCAGCACGTAGATGACGCCGCGTGCGGTGAGGCCGGCCCGTGCCAGCCACTGGGCGGCGCGGGACCGGGACGCCTGCCGGGCGCGGGTCTTGGCTTGCATGGCCGATGTGGATCGCATTCGCGGCTAGTACCGTGTGGCGGCCCGGACAAACATCAAGATCACGGGCAAGCCGGGCGGCGGCCCGGACTGTCGGCAGGAGCAGGCAGTATGGAAGCATGTCTGTCCGCTCGCCCGCCGCCCCGGATCTGGCCGGGTTCAGCGAGGCGACGAGGGCCTGGTTCTCGGCCTCGTTCGCCGCGCCCACCCCGGCGCAGGCTCAGGCGTGGACGT
Organism: Streptosporangiaceae bacterium; assembly: GCA_050698895.1. Lineage (GTDB taxonomy): Bacteria > Actinomycetota > Actinomycetes > Streptosporangiales > Streptosporangiaceae > DASUBV01. The sequence goes on along the minus strand of JBOHCO010001091.1, from coordinate 2,937 downwards.
CGATCGGCCGCGGCGATCACACCCTGGTCATCGCGCCGACCGGGTCGGGCAAGACGCTGGCCGCGTTCCTGTGGGCCATCGACCGGCTGGCCAGCGAGCCGGTGCCAGCCGACCCCAAGCAGCGCTGCCGGGTGCTGTACGTCTCGCCGCTGAAGGCACTGGCCGTGGACGTGCAGCGGAACCTGCGCTCGCCGCTGACCGGCATCGGGCACGCGGCCCGGCGGCTGGGCCTGCCCGAGCCGGACATCCGGGTCGGGGTCAGGACCGGCGACACCGCGGCCGACGAACGCCGCAAGCTGGCGGGCAAGCCGCCGGACATCCTGATCACCACGCCCGAGTCGCTGTACCTGATGCTGACCTCGCGGGCCCGCGACACGCTGCGCAGCGTGCAGACGGTGATCGTCGACGAGGTCCACGCGATGGCCGGCGGCAAGCGCGGCGCCCACCTGGCCCTGTCCCTGGAACGCCTCGACGCGCTCCGCAACTCGACGGAATATCCGGAAGCAGATCCGGACCCGCGCGGCGATCCCGACCCCGGGATGCCGTCCGCCGGGTCAGTACAGCGCATCGGGCTGTCAGCGACCGTGCGGCCGCCCGAGGAGGTGGCCGCGTTCCTGGCTGGTGCGGCGCCGGTCAGCATCGTCGCCCCGCCCAGCGACAAGCAGCTTGAGCTGAAGATCGTCGTGCCCGTCGAGGACATGGCCGACCTCCAGGCCAGCGACGGCCGGCCGGGCGGCCCCGAGGATGAGACCGGGACCGGTGGCGAGGTCGGCCAGCACTCCATCTGGCCGCACGTCGAGGAACGAGTGCTGGACCTGATCCAGGCCCACCGCTCCACGATCGTGTTCGCCAACTCGCGGCGGCTGGCCGAGCGGCTGTGCGCCCGGCTCAACGAGCTGGCCGCTGATAGGGCGCAGGAGCAGCTGGTCGACGCGGCGCTGGCCGAGGCGGCCAGCCAGGGCCTGCCCCCACCCCCGCCGGCCGAGATCATGGCCCAGTCCGGGGCGGGCGCCGGGGCGCCGGCCGTGGCGGCCCGCGCCCACCACGGCTCGGTCTCGCGCCAGGAGCGGACCCAGATCGAGGAGGCGCTCAAGGCCGGGCGGCTGCCCGCCGTGGTCGCCACCTCCAGCCTGGAGCTGGGCATCGACATGGGCGCCGTGGACCTGGTCATCCAGGTCGAGTCGCCGCCGTCGGTGGCCAGCGGCCTGCAGCGGACCGGACGGGCCGGGCACAACGTCGGCGACGTCTCACGCGGCGTGTTCTTCCCCAAGTACCAGGGCGACCTGGTCCAGGCGGCCGTGGTCACCCGGCGCATGCAGGCCGGCCAGATCGAGGAGCTGCGCATGCCGCGCAACCCGCTCGATGTGCTGGCCCAGCAGATCGTGGCCATGACCGCGATGGACGACTGGGAGGTCGGCGAGCTGGAGCGGATGGTCCGCCGGGCCGCGCCGTTCAGCGGCCTGACCCGGCCGGTGCTGGACGCCGTGCTCGACATGCTGGCCGGCCGCTACCCCAGCGAGGACTTCGGCGGGCTGCGGCCGCGGCTGATCTGGGACCGCACCACCGGCATGCTGCGGGGTCGGCCGGGCGGGCAGCGCGTCGCGGTCAGTAATGGCGGCACCATCCCGGACCGAGGCCTGTTTGGAGTCTTCCTGGCCGGGGGCGAGCGGGACCGTTCAGGGCGTCACTCCCGCCGGGTCGGCGAGCTGGACGAGGAGATGGTGTACGAGTCGCGGGTCGGCGACGTGTTCGTGCTCGGCGCCAGTTCCTGGCGGATCGAGGACATCACCGCCGACCAGGTGCTGGTCACCCCCGCGCCGGGGCAGCCCGGCCGGCTGCCGTTCTGGCACGGGGACGCGCCCGGCCGCCCGGCCGAGCTGGGCGCGGCCATCGGCGCGTTCACCCGCGAGCTCACCGCGGCCGGCGACGAGGCCGGGACGGCCCGGCTGCGCGCCGACGGCCTGGACGAGCTGGCCGCCTCCAACCTGATCGGCTACCTCAGCTCCCAGCGCGAGGCCACCGGCTACCTGCCCGACGACCGGACGCTGGTGGTCGAGCGGTTCCGCGACGAGCTGGGCGACTGGCGGCTGGTGCTGCACAGCCCGTACGGCGGCCAGGTGCACGCGCCCTGGGCGCTGGCCATCGCGGCCCGGCTGCGCGAGCGCTACGGCGGGATGGACGTGCAGGCCGTGTCCACCGACGACGGCATCGTGATCCGGGTGCCCGACGCCGACGACCCGCCGCCGGGCGGCATCGCCATGCTCGACCCCGAGGAGGTCGAGCAGCTGGTGACGGCCGAGCTGGGCTCGTCGGCGCTGTTCGCCTCCCGGTTCCGGGAGTGCGCGGCCCGCGCGCTGCTGCTGCCCCGCCGCCAGCCCGGCCGCCGCACGCCGCTGTGGCAGCAGCGCCAGCGCTCGGCCCAGCTGCTGTCGGTGGCCAGCCAGTACTCGACGTTCCCGATCGTGCTGGAGACCGTGCGCGAGTGCCTCCAGGACGTGTTCGACGTGCCGGGGCTGACCCGGCTGATGCGGGATTTGTCGGCCCGGCGGATCCGGCTGGTCGAGGTCGAGACCCCCGGCCCGTCGCCATTCAGCCGCTCCCTGCTGTTCCGCTACATCGGCGCGTTCATGTACGAGGGCGACGCGCCGCTGGCCGAGCGCCGCGCCCAGGCGCTGGCACTGGACTCGGCGCTGCTGGCCGACCTGCTCGGCCAGGCCGACATGCGCGAGCTGCTCGACCCGCTGGTCGTCGAGGAGATCGAGCGCGAACAACAGCGCCTGGCGCCGGGCCGGACCTGCCGCGACGAGGAGGCCGTGGCCGACCTGCTGCGCAACCTGGGTCCGCTGGCCACCGCCGAGGTGGCGCAGCGCGCGGCCGACCCGCCCGCCGCGCCGGCCTGGCTGGCCAGCCTGGCCGGGCAGCGCAGGCTGATCGAGG
>JBOHCO010001090.1:0-6156 GCA_050698895.1 Streptosporangiaceae bacterium | reverse complement strand
CGCGGCTACGGCCAGCTGATCCGCGAGGAGGGGCCGGCCGCGCACCTGACCAAGCGCGGCACGCCGACCATGGGCGGCGCGGTGTTCGTGGTCGCCACGCTGATCGGCTACCTGGTCAGCCACATGGTCACCGACGACCCCATCTCCAGCTCCGGCCTGGAGGTGCTGGGGCTGATGACCGGCCTGGGCCTGGTCGGGTTCATCGACGACTTCATCAAGATCTACAAGCAGACCAGCCTGGGCCTGCGCAGCGGGGCCAAGCTGGCCGGCCAGGCGGTGGTCGGCGCGCTGTTCGCGCTGGAGGTGCTCCAGCACCCCGACGGCTACGACCTGACCCCGGCCGACGCGCACCTGTCGTTCCTGCGCGACTTCGGGCCGGCCATCGGCACGCTGCCGTTCGTGCTGTGGATCGTGGTCATCATCGCCGGCACGTCCAACGCGGTGAACCTGACCGACGGGCTGGACGGGCTGGCTACCGGGGCGACCTGCCTGGTCCTGACGGCGTACATCCTGATCGGCATCTGGCAGGAGCGCAACGACTGCACCAACTTCCTGGCCTCCACCTGCTACGCGGTCCGCGACCCGCTGGACATGGCGGTGGTGGCCGCCGCGCTGCTCGGCGCCTGCTTCGGGTTCCTGTGGTACAACGCGCCGCCGGCCCGGATCTTCATGGGCGACACCGGCTCGCTGGCCCTGGGCGGGGCGCTGGCCGGGCTGGCCGTCTGCACCAAGACCCAGCTGCTGCTGTTCGTCCTGGGCGGGCTGTTCGTGCTCATCACGATGTCGGTGATCATTCAGGTCGGCTTCTTCAAGATGACCAGAAAACGGGTCTTCCGCATGGCCCCGCTCCAGCATCACTTCGAGCTCATCGGCTGGGCCGAGACCACCATCGTGATCAGGTTCTGGATGATCGCGGGCCTGTGCGTGGCCCTGGGCCTGGGCATCTTCTACGTGGAGTGGCTGCCGGGCTAGCCGAGGCCCAGCCGCCGGGCGGGCCCGCCGCAAACCACGCGACACGCGGGCAGATGTCCCGCGGCCGGCGGGGCCGGCCACGGACACTGGGATCATGAAGCTGACGGCGGGGGCACGGCGATGAGCGAGACACTCGGCCGGCTGGGCCGGGGGGCAGGCGCCGAGCCGGAGCCGGGGGCCGCCGCCGCCGAGCGTCCGGTGGCCCGGCTGATCGGGCTGCTGAACCGGCCGCTCACCTCGTACTACCTGATCATCGGCTGCACGGTGCTGCTGCTGGCCGTCGGGCTGCCGCTGGTGCTGTCCAGCTCCCTGGCCCAGGCCCTGGACCTGCACCAGTCGCCGTTCGCCGCGTTCCAGAAGCAACTGCTGGGCGCGCTGGCCGGCCTGGGCGTGATGTGGCTGGCCGCCAGGGCCTCGCCACGGCTGTTCCGGGGCGCGGCCTACCCGATGATCGGCCTGGCCGTGCTCGGCCTGCTGCTGGTACGGGTCATCGGCGTCACGATCGCCGGCGGGACCCGCGAGATCCTGCTGGCCGGCCTCACCATCCAGCCGTCGGAGTTCGCCAAGCTCGCGTTCGCGATATGGGGCGCCGACCTGCTGGCCCGCAAGGAGAAGCTGCGCCAGCTCACCGACTCGCGCCAGCTGCTGATCCCGCTCATGCCGGGGGCCGCGATCCTGGCCCTGCTGGTGCTGGCCGGCCACGACATCGGCAGCACCAGCGTGCTGCTGGCCATCTTCCTGAGCCTGCTGTGGGTGGTCGGCTGCCCCCGCAGGACCTTCTTCGGCGTGCTCGGGCTGATGGCCTTCGCGCTGATCATCGTGATCCTCACCTCGTACTACGCCCGGCACCGGCTGGCTGGCTTCCTGTGCGCGAGCAACCCGACGTCGGCGAACTCGGTCTGCTGGCAGTCGACCGAGGGCCGGTACGCGCTGGGCTCGGGGGGCGTGTTCGGGGTCGGGCTCGGGGCCAGCCGCTCGGTCTGGGGCTGGGTCCCTGAGAGCTCGACCGACTTCATCTTCGCCATCCTGGGCGAGGAGCTGGGCCTGGTCGGCACGCTGTCGGTGGTGCTGCTCTACGGCGGGATCGCGTACGCGGGCATCCGGATCGCGCGCCGGATGACCGACACGTTCATGCGGCTGGCCGCGGCCGCCGTGACGGGCTGGATCGTGATCCAGGCCCTGATTAACATCGGTGCCGTGCTCGGGCTGCTGCCCATCACCGGCATCCCGCTGCCGCTGGTCTCCGAGGGCCTGTCCTCGCTGCTGGTGACCATGGCCGGGCTCGGCATGCTGCTGTCCTTCGCCAAGCACGAGCCCGGTGCCGAGCAGGCACTTGCGGCGGCTGGACCCGGCGTGCCCCGGCGCATCCTAAGCTGGCTCGGTCTAGGCGTACATCGCTCCTAGGGGCGAGCGCGGCCGGCGTGCCCGGCGGAATGGCGATATGGGTGGGAGACTCGGATGTCGATGAGCGTGGTCATCGCGGGCGGTGGCACGGGCGGCCATATCTATCCGTCGCTGGCCCTGGCCGACGCGCTCCGGCAGGCCGATCCCCGGATGCTGATCACCTGCCTGGGCACCGAGCGGGGGCTGGAGACCAAGCTCATCCCCGACCAGGGCTACGACCTGGCGCTGATCCCGCCGGTCCCGCTGCCCCGCAAGCTCACCCCGCAGCTGGCCTCGGTGCCGAAGCGGATGCTGGCCGCGGTCGCGGCCGCCGCCGAGGTGCTGGACGAGGTCCGGGCCGACGTGCTGGTCGGCTTCGGCGGCTACGTGGCCACGCCTGGCTACCTGGCCGCGTGGCGCCGCAAGGTGCCGATCGTGGTGCATGAGGCCAACCCCAAGCCGGGGCTGGCCAACCGGATCGGCGCCCGGTTCACCGACCTGGTCTTCACCGCCCAGCCCGGCGTGAAGCTGCCGCACGCCCAGTGCATCGGCATCCCGATCCGGCGGCAGATCGCCAGCCTGGACCGGCTCGCGGTCAGCGACCAGGCCCGCGCGCACTTCGGCCTGCGCCACGACCTGCCCGTGCTGCTGGTCACCGGGGGCTCCCAGGGCGCGCGGTCGGTCAACCACGCGATCCTGGGCGCGGCCCCGGCCCTGCGCGAGGCCGGGATCCAGGTGCTGCACATCATCGGCCCGCGCAACGCCGACGTCCGGGTGCCGCCCGGCGAGGTGCCCTACATCGTGCTGCCGTACCTGGACCGGATGGACCTGGGCTACGCGGCCGCTGACTTCGCGCTGTGCCGGTCCGGCGCGATGACCTGCGCCGAGCTCACCGCGGTCGGACTGCCCGCGGCCTACGTGCCGCTGCCGCACGGCAACGGCGAGCAGCGGCTCAACGCGCTGCCCATCGAGCAGGCCGGCGGCGGGCTGATCGTCGCCGACGCCGCCCTGACCCCGGAGTGGATCGAGCAGACGCTGCTGCCGATCCTGCTCGACGCCGAGCTGGTGGCGGCGATGTCCAAGGCGGCGGCCGACAGCGGCAACCGGGACGCCGACCGCGAGCTGGCCCGGGTCGTGCTGGACCTGGACCGCCGGGGCCGGGCCGGCTCGGGCCACCGCCGCCACTAGGACGCCACGGGAGGGATACATGGGGCTGGTCACACCGGTGGACCCGGTACCGGTCAGCGAGCTGGGCCGGGTGCACTTCGTCGGCATCGGCGGCGCGGGCATGTCCGGTATCGCCCGCATCATGCTGGCCCGGGGGATCCCGGTGTCGGGCAGCGACTCGGCCGCCTCGCCGGGGCTGGACGAGCTGGCCGAGCTCGGCGCGCGGGTCGCGGTCGGGCACGCGGCGGAGAACCTGGGCGACCTGGGCGCCGCCGACACGCTGGTGGTGTCCAGCGCGATCCGCCCGGACAACCCGGAGCTGGTGCAGGCCCGGCGGCGCGGCCTGCGGGTGCTGCACCGGGCGGCGGCGCTGGCCTCGGTCATGGCCGGGCGGCGGGTGATCGCGGTCGCGGGCACGCACGGGAAGACGACCACCACGTCCATGCTCACCACGGTGCTGCGCGACTGCGGCGCCGATCCCGGCTACGTCATCGGCGGCGTCCTGCTCGAGACCGGGCTCGGCGCCGACGACGGCGCGGGGATGGATTTCGTCGCCGAGGCCGACGAGAGCGACGGATCGTTCCTCCTGCTCTCGCCCGACATGGCCATCATCACCAACGTGGAAGCCGACCACCTGGACAACTACGGGAGCCTGGCCGAGATCGAGGCCGCCTTCGTCACGTTCGGCAGCCACGTCAGCAGCCTGGTGCTGACCTGCGCGGACGATCCGGGCGCGGAAGCCGTCGCGGCCCGGCTGGAACCCCAAAGCCCGCAGCGGGTCCGGCGGTACGGCGAGTCGGTCCGCGCCGACTACCGGCTCGGTGATGTCCACGCCCAGGGCCTGGCGGTGAGCTTCGCGGTCACCGCGGACCACAGCCCGTTCGGCGAGATCTTCGCCCAGATGACCGTGCACGTTCCCGGCCACCATAACGCGCTGAACGCCACCGCCGCCTTCGCCGCGGCCGTCGAGCTCGGCTTCGCGCCGCCGCGGGTGACCGCGGCGCTCGCGCGCTACCAGGGCGCCCGGCGCCGGATGGAGCTCAAGGGCGAGGCGGACGGGGTGCGGGTCTTCGACAGCTACGCCCATCACCCGACCGAACTGGCCGCCGACCTGCGCGCGGCCCGCGACATCACCCCCGAGGGCCGGGTCATCGCCATCTTCCAGCCGCATCTGTACAGCAGGACGAGGATCTTCGCCGGCGACTTCGGCGCGGCGCTGGGCCTGGCCGACCAAGCGGTCGTCCTGGACGTCTACGCCGCACGCGAGGATCCGGAGCCCGGCGTGACCGGCAGGCTCGTCGCGGACGCCGTGCCTGGCGGGCGGGCCTTGTTCCTGCCCGACCGGACACAGGTCGCGCCGCTGATCGCGCGCATCGCCGAGCCGGGCGACGTGGTGCTGACCATGGGGGCCGGGGACGTCACCGCGCTCGGTCCGCAACTGGTCGAGGCCGTCGGGAGGCGGCCCGGGTGAGCGGGCCGGGCGGCTCCTACCGGGACGGCGAGCCGTCCCTGGCTGAGGCCGTCGACGGTTCCGGGATGACCACCGCAATGGCTGCGCCAGCCGCCGCGGTCGTCAACCGGCACCCGCAAGCTCGCCGCCCGACGGCCCGGCGCCGCAGAGCCCGGTGGGTGGCGGTCTTGCTCCTGCTGGCCGCGATGGGCGTCGCCGGCGGCGTGACCTGGGCGCTGTTCGACTCGAACCTGTTCGCGGTCCGTTCCGTGGTTGTTACTGGCACGCGTCTGGTGCCGGAGTCCGAAGTCCTGGCCGTGGCCGGCGTCCGGCCCGGTACGCCGCTGATCCGGGTCAGCACCGCGCGGGTCGCGGCCCGGGTCCTGACCATCACGCAGGTCCAGGGTGTGCAGGTCACCAAGACCTGGCCGGACCGGGTGGTCATCGCGGTGCGGGAGAGGACCTCGGCGCTGGCCGTGGCGCGGCCCGGCGGCGGGTTCGACCTCGTCGACGCCAACGGCGTAATCGTGCAGTCGGCCGCCACCCGGCCCGCGGGCCTGCCGATCTACACCACCACCGCGGCCGCCTCCTCGCTTCGCGGCGATCCGGACGTCGCCGCGGCGGCGGCCGTGCTCGGCGAACTGCCTGCCTCGCTGCGGTCCTCGGTGACCTCGGTCATCGTGCCCAGCCCGGATCAGGTCACGCTGAGCCTGGGCAGCGGGGTGACGATCCTGTGGGGCGGCGCGGATGACGCCGCGGCGAAGACCAGGGAACTCGCCATCCTCATGCAGACCCGCGCGCGCTCCTACGATGTGAGCTCGCCCGCCACGGCGGTGACTAACTGAGGCGTCCCGATGACCCCGGAGCCGATAATGACCGCCGGACCTGCGACACGCTGACCAGTTCTAGCGTGGTTAGTTGACCCGGGTCCCGTCCGACCCTACTGTCCGTATCAATCGTTCGGACGGTAAAAACATTAAATCTTGACCTGAAGGTTAAACCTGATGGCGACGGACAATGCCCTGGCGGTGAATTCCGCGTCGCCCGTAGGGCAGAGGGTTCCCGAGCCCAGGGCCATAATCGGCGGGCTGCGGCGGCGCAATTGAATAGCAGCACACGCCCCGCCGACATGGCACAGGTAAAACGAGCGGAAAGGTACCCTCCTCGTGGCAGCACCGCAGAAC
>JBOHCO010001089.1:0-2313 GCA_050698895.1 Streptosporangiaceae bacterium | reverse complement strand
CGTCGCGGAGTCACACCGGCCTTCCAAGATCACCCATAAGGAACTGTCGCCGAGCGCGGCCATCCCCCCTACGAAATTGATAGGCCATAACTAGAATCGCGGAATCGCACGGCGCTGATAGCGCGACCATCCCGTAATACGGAGATTCTGACGATCTAGCTAACGACCGTAGGCCGAGGCACAGGAGGCCAGCAGCGCGGCGTACAGCGCGACGTTTGGCCCGGCCCTCAGGCCTCCCGGAGCACGCGGTACAGCGCGACGCCTGCCGACGCTCGGCATGGCCACGCTCTCTGCGATGGTGTGAGCCTTCGAGTGGTGCAATTCCCTGGCCGCCTCCGCCCGAGCCTCGCCTGCGGCCAGCCACATCACGGCCCAGGTGCTGCAGTCAGCGGCGGCGCCCTCTCCGGCCGCTAGCCAGCCCAGCTCTGATCAGCGGCCCCGGCCAGCCCGACGCCCAGGCTGGCCGCCCCCGAGCCACCCAAGCTGGCCGACCCCAGGCCGCCCAGGCTGGCCGACCCGGCAAGCCCGACACCGCCCAGGCTGGCCGACCCCGACACCGCCCAGGCTGGCCGACCCCATCCGCCCCAATAGCCCCATCGGCCGCAGAGCTGAGGCTGGGGCCAGTGACGTTTCATGATCCCGGTGGATTTGGGCCGCCCATGGCCCAGATCCACCGGGATCATGAAACACCCTGTTTGCGGCGGCCCGAATGCCACTTCGAGGCAGGCCGGATGGGCTTACCGTGAGCCGGGGTGCCGCTGGCCCTTCGTGGCCTCGCCCCGTCAGCCTCGCTGGCCTCCCCAGCCCCAAGCCTGACGCCCGGCAGCAGTACCCACGGGTAGCTGCTTCATGATCGTGGAGGATTTTGGGGCCGCCGACGCCCCAAATCCTCCACGATCACGGTCGGCCGGGGCGAGGGCGCGGCGAAGTGGCGGAGGGCGAATTCGGCGACGGTGTCGCTGATGTCCAGGCGGTTGCGCAGCCGGGCTAGCCGCGCGTCCATGGCCTGGCCGCTGGCCCCCTCGATGAGCGCGGCCTCGAAGTGAATCGCGCCCACGAACGCGGCCCCGAACCGCGCCGCGTCGGCCAGCAGCTCCCGCTCGGCGCCGGCCGGGACCCGGTGCGCGCGGTAGCCCTCGGCCACCGCGGCGATGCGCTGCTCATCGGGCTGCACCAGCCAGGAGCCGGGCCGGTCTGGCGGCAGGTCGGCGTTCAGGTGGCACTCGGCCGGGCAGTTGCCCAGGTCAAGCACGGGCAGGCCGATGCCGCTCGTCTCCCAGTCGATGAGCGTGACCTGACCGTCCGGCCCGGCCACCGCGTTGCCCGCCCAGGCGTCGCCGTGCACCAGCCCGGTCGGCAGCCGCGCGGCCCAGTGCTGCACGGCGAGCGTCGTCCGCACGAACGCCTCGTGCATCGGCCGCCAGTCGTCCGGCAGCCGGTCGGCCACGGCGTCCAGCCGGGCCAGCGTCGTGGCCACCGCCGCATCAGGATGCCAGGCGCCTTCCCCGGCCCCATTCCCTCGCCCGGCCCCGCTCCCCCGTCGCCCGCCCCGCCAGCCCCACTTACCTCGACAGCCTCAGCAGCCTCGTCAGCCTCAGTGACCTCGTCAGCCTCAGCAGGCTCGCCGGTCAGAGGCCTCGCGTGACGTGACAGCTTCCTCGACCGGGACGGTGTGCAGGCGTGCCAGGACCGAGCCCAGCGAGCGCAGCTCGTCCAGCGACGGCCGCAGCACGGGCCCGTCCGCGAACGTCGTGGCCCAGGTCAGCCACGGCCCGGCCACTCCGACCAGTTCCCCGGACCGGGCCCGCACTGGCCGCGGTGCCGGGTAGTCCGCCTCGGCCAGGCGGGACAGCGTCCGGGCCCGGCCGATGACCCGTCGGCCATGGTCTCGGCCTCGGTCCCGCTGAACTGGGCCGGCACGGCGCCGTCGACGCGGAACGCGCGCACGATCCAGGGCGGATCGCCGTCGGCCGTGATCTTGTAGGACACGCTTGACCCGCGTACGGAGCCGCCAGCCGCCGGATGCCGGCCGGGTCCAGCCCGCGCAGGTGGTACTCGCGCAGCAGCCGCCCGACCGCGGTCGCGTCGGTCTTTCCCGGCCGGCCAGCGGCCGGGGCTCAGCCGCTGGGCGGCTCAACTGCGCGACTCAACTGGGCGGCTCAACTGGCCGAACTGCCCGCGGTGCGTCCCAGCACCCTGGCCAGGGCCTGCTCCACCTCACGGGCCAGGCCCTCCATGGCCTGGGCCTCCGTATCCTGCGGCGGACCGGAGCCAGCCGGCGGACCGGAGCCAGCCGACGGACCGGAGCCAGCC
>JBOHCO010001088.1:0-1397 GCA_050698895.1 Streptosporangiaceae bacterium | reverse complement strand
GGCCCCTACCACTCCCGGGGCGGGAGGGTGCGTACCCGGGGCGGGAGGGTGGGTTCCGGGGCGGGAGGGTGGGCGAATGAAAGGAGAGCCGAGCCGTGCCATCGCTGCCCCTTGATGACGCGAATCTGCCGCTCTTCACCGTCGGCCAGGTCGCTGGGATGCTCGAGATCCAGCAGGCGTTCCTGCGCCGCCTCGACCAGCACCAGATCGTCCGGCCGTCGCGATCCGAGGGCGGCCAGCGCCGTTACAGCCGCAACGAGATCACCGTCGTGCAGTACGTCGTCGGGCTCGCCGACGAAGGCATGACCCTGGCTGCCATCCGCCGCGTGCTGGTGCTCGAGGACCGCGTGCGTGAGCTTGAGGCCGAGCGCGACCAGCTCCGCGCCGCGCTGACGGCACTCGCCGGGTCGGCTAGTCAGCCGTCCGGGAGCTAGCCGCCTGGCGGGCCAAGCCGCCGCGGCGGCCGAACTGCCCGGTCAGGGCCGGCCCCCTGGTGGCCGGCTGGTCGTCGTCCACCCGGCTCACGAAGACCTGCGGGCTGATCTGGTGCAGGGCACTGAGCAGCGTGGTCAGGTTCTCATCCTGCGGGAGCTCCAGGACCACGTCGCCCGCCGTCTCGACGGAGTCCGCGTCGCGCGGCGCGAAGGTCACGTCCTTGACCCGCTGGCCAGCCAGGGCCAGGTCGAGCTGCGCGCGGCTGTGCGGGTCGTCCGACAGCCTGATCCGGATCTTCCACAGAGCCATGCGGCCTCCCGGTGGGTGCGACTCACCCCCGACAATGCAGACTGCTGGTTGCCGGGCTGATTCGAGTTCGTAACGACCACGTGAACGGTCCAGCCGACGCCCGTTTGCGGCGTGCAAAGTGCTGGCCTCATGATCACGTTAGCGTACCGGCACGTACAGTCACGCGAATCTGCCGAAAGTTGAGATAAGTCTTAACCGCGCATGATGCGCCGCCCGCCTGCGGCCGCCGCCGGTGCTGTGTGCTGGGCGGCGCCGGCACCGGCATCTGGCCGGGTCCGGTACGATAACCGGGCAGTGCCAGTCTTGGCGCCCTGCGGCTTCCGGCAGCGGATGCGGCAGGCGCCGGGCGAGGCCTCGCGGGTGTAGTTCAATGGTAGAACGTCAGCTTCCCAAGCTGATAGTGCGAGTTCGATTCTCGTCACCCGCTCCGATGTAAAGGCCCAGGCCAGAGGGGCAATCCCCGGTCTGGGCCTTGATCGTTCCAGGGCGTAGTTGATCTCCCGTGCAATTAACGTGCAATTAGCTCGCCGGGACCATGACGCTAGCCGTGCCGTCCTCATCGTCGTCATCCTCGGCCCGCTCGGCCTGGACGTGGGCATCGATGGCGCTCGTGATCGCCTGGTCCGCGCCGCGCGCCTGGTGCTGGTAGATCA
>JBOHCO010001087.1:0-6207 GCA_050698895.1 Streptosporangiaceae bacterium | reverse complement strand
CGTCCTTGGTCCGCCGCACGACCGCGTCATCCGAGATCGCGGCCATCTCGCCCGTGCCGTCCATCCCGGCCTGCGGCTCGGGGTGTACGTCGTGGGCTTCGCTGGTGCGGTGGTCGTGGCTGCCCGTTGTCATTTCACTGCCGCTAGCTCGTTGAGCCGCTGCTTGACCTGAGCCGCGGACGGGTTGGTCATGGCACTGCCGTCCGGGAACACCACGGTGGGGACGGTCTGGAATCCGCCGTTAACGGACATTACGAAGTCAGCCGCGGAAGGATCCTCTTCGATGTTGACCTCGGCCATCTCGATGCCCTCGCGTGCCAGCTGGCTCTTGAGCCGCTTGCAGAAGGCACACCACGTGGTGGTGTACATGGTGAGCGGCTGTGCCATCGGGTGCTCCCCCTCCGCGTGCGTTACGAACTGCACATTACTAACACTTCCGAGCCCCAGGTACTTCCCGCCCGGACCGGGCCCCGCGGAAACCGCGCAGCCCTGTCAGCGTACGGCGAGCACCCGGAGGGCAGCGCGGGGAGGCCCGCACTGCCCCTCACTGACATTGGAAGACACGCGGCCCCGCGACACAAGCGGTGGCCGCCAACCGGCTCGTCTCGGGGCGCACGGAAAGACGGTGCCATGCGGGAGGATGACCGCTGGGACTCGTGGAGGTGGCCGTTGGAAGCCCCGGACAGGGCCTTGCAGTTGGACGGGGGGCCGGATGCTGTGCTCGGCTCGCTCGATCCCGAGCAGCGCGCCGTGGCGCTGGCCGCGCGCGGGCCGGTCTGCGTGCTGGCCGGCGCGGGCACCGGCAAGACCCGCGCGGTGGCGCACCGGATCGCCTACACCGCGGCCATCGGCGTCGTGGACCCGGCCCGGGTGCTGGCCGTCACGTTCACCACCCGGGCCGCCGGGGAGCTGCGCGGGCGGCTGTACGAGCTGAGCCGCGCCGTGCCGGAGGCCGGCCTGGAGCGGGTCCAGGCCCGGACCTTCCACGCGGCGGCGCTGCGCCAGCTCAACCACTTCTGGCCGGGCACCGTGGGCGGCCCGGCCCCGCAGGTGCTGGAGTCCAAGATCGGGCTGATCTCCGAGGCGGCCCGGCGGCTGCGGCTGTCGGCCGGGCTGCCCGAGCTGCGCGACGCCGCCGCCGAGGTGGAGTGGGCCAAGGTGACCCAGGTCCGGCCGGACGACTACGCCGAGGCCAGCGAGAAGGCCGGCCGCAGCGGCCCGTACCCGCCCGACCAGCTGGCCCGGCTGTTCGCCGCCTACGAGGACCTGCGGCGCGACCGGCACCTGGTCGACTTCGAGTCGGTGCTCGAGCTCGCCGCCGCCATCCTGGTCGAGCACCCGAACGCCGCCACCGCCGTCCGGGACCGGTACCAGGCATTCGTGGTGGACGAGTTCCAGGACGTCAACCCGCTCCAGAAGCTGCTGCTGGAGGCCTGGCTGGGGGAGCGGGACGACGTCTGCGTGGTCGGCGACCCGCGGCAGACGATCTACTCGTTCACCGGGGCCACCCCGGCCTACCTGCGCGGCTTCGCGGCCGAGTTCCCCGGCGCCACGGTCGTCGAGCTGGTCCGCAACTACCGGTCGACGCCCCAGGTGGTGGCGCTGGCCAACGAGCTGAGCCAGGCCAGGGCCGGTGTCCCGGCTCTGGGCGGGGCGCCGCTGGCCGCCCAGCGGCCGGCCGGCCCGCGGCCGGTGTTCACCGAGTACCCGGACGACCCGGCCGAGGCGGCGGCCGTGGCCCGCCGTGTCGCCACGCTGATCTCGTCGGGCACCCCGGCCAGCCGGATCGCGGTGCTGCTGCGCACCAACGCCCAGACCCAGGGTTATGAGCAGGCGCTGGCCAGCGCCGGGGTGCCGTTCCTGGTCCGCGGGGCGGACCGGTTCTTCGAGCGACCCGAGGTGCGCCAGGGGGTCGCGCTGCTGCGGGCCGCGTCGCGCTCGGTGTCCCCCGGCGATGTCCCGGCTGGCCAGGTCCGGCCGGTGCTGGCCGGGCTCGGGCTGACCCGCGAGCCGCCGGTGGGCCGCGGCACCGCCCGCGACCGCTGGGAGTCCCTGGAGGCGCTGGCCCAGCTGGCCGACGACTTCTTCGCCGGCGCCCCGGGCGCCCGCCTGGCCGACCTGGCTGGCGAGCTGGCCCGGCGCAGCGCGACCGGCCAGGTCCCGGTCATGGAGGGCATCACGCTCAGCTCGCTGCACGCCAGCAAGGGCCTGGAGTGGGACGTCGTGTTCCTGCCCGCCCTGGCCGAGGGCACCATGCCGATCATCTACGCCCACACCGACGAGGCCATCGCCGAGGAGCGGCGGCTGCTGTACGTCGGGGTCACCCGGGCCGGCGAGCGGCTGTACCTGTCCTGGGCGCTGGCCCGGTCGCCCGGCGGCCGCGCCACGCGGAAGCCATCACGATTCCTGCACGGCCTCCGGAGCCGGCATGCGGCCCGGTAGCCCGGCCCCGAACCCCCGACCGACTGGTGGTGGACTCCGATTATGAGCAAGGCGCTCGACGACGTGGTTGACCTGCTCAACCTGGAGCAGATCGAGCTGGACATCTTCCGCGGCCGCAGCCCGGCCGGGGAGCAGCGTCAGCGGGTGTTCGGCGGCCAGGTCGCGGGCCAGGCCCTGATCGCGGCCGGCCGCACCGTGCCCGAGGACCGCCCCGTGCACTCGATGCACGCCTACTTCATCCGGCCGGGGGATCCCGCCGTGCCCCTGGTCTACCTGGTCGAGCGCGTCCGGGACGGGCTGTCGTTCACCACCCGGCGGGTCTCCGCCGTGCAGCACGGCCAGACGATCTTCACGCTGTCGGCCTCCTTCCAGCACGGCGAGATGGGCGTCGAGCACGCCGAGGTCATGCCGGAGGTGCCGCCGCCCGACCAGGTCGAGCCGACCGTCGAGCGGTACCGGAGGATCTTCGGGGACCGGTTCGCCGACTACGCCCGCGACAACCCGATCGAGATGCGGCACGTCGGCCCGCTGGCCATCGAGGCCCAGCAGGACCCGGCGCTGCGCTCCAATCAAAACCGGGTCTGGCTGCGGGCCGACGGCGACCTGCCCGACGACCCGCTGCTGCACGTGTGCCTGATGACCTACGCCTCGGACATGACGCTGCTGGACACCGTGCTGCTGGCCAGCGGCCGGTCGTTCATGGACGGCAGCACCACCGGCGCGAGCCTGGACCACGCCATGTGGTTCCACCGCCCGTTCCGGGCCGACCGCTGGCTGCTCTACGCGCAGCACGCGCTGAACGCCAGCGGCGCCAGGGGCCTGGCCCGCGGTGAGGTGTACACCGAGGACGGGATTCTTGTGGTTTCCGTGGTGCAGGAGGGGCTCATTCGCTCGGTCCCGCGCTCACCGTGAAAGCCCAGGTCAAAAAAGGGTTGCCCGGGTGTCAGAGGCTTAGGATAAAGTTTCTTCATGTCCAAGCGGGCCTAGCCAAGCTGAAGGAGGTGCCCGTCGTGCTGAACACAATCTCGAGCTTCGAGACGACTCCGGTCGAGATGACGCAGAAGCCGCTGCCGCGGTTCGGCCTGGGCGCCTGCGTGCCTGTGCCTGAGGCTGCCGCCACGCCCGCTAGCAAGGGCACGGGTGCCTTCGGGCGACCGTCCGCCCCCGTCGCCGGCCTGGGCCAGCACTTCGCTCTGACCGTTTCCGGTCAGGCCAAGAGCAGCGCGGCCAAGAGCAGCGCGGCCAAGGGTGCTGCTGCCAAGGGCAGCGCCGCCAGCGACCAGCAGTCCGCCTACAACATGACCCTCACCATCGCCGAAGGCGCTGGTGACCTGGGTCCGCATCCGGCGAGGGAACCGGTCTAAACAGACCGGCCAGATCCCCTCCAGGCCGCGGACCCGAAACAGGGTCCGCGGCCTTATCTATGTGAGGCCACCGGTTTTGTCAGACGCGTGAGAGACGCTGAGACGAGAGAACGCGAGAGGGGATGGCACCGATGCAGTGGGCCGGCACCACGGCAGTGCTGGAGGGAACGGCGCCGCAGGAGTACCAGTCGGCGGGAACGCCCATGAGGCGAGACAGCATCATCCAGCCGCAGGATGGCGGCGGGGCGATGGTCAGCGTGCCCGGTGGCCTCGAGCTGCCGTGCCGCGATGACCCGGAGCTGTTCTTCGCCGAGTCGCCCGACGACGTCGAGTTCGCAAAGTCCCTGTGCAGGGGCTGCGCGGCCAGGATCGCCTGCCTGGCCGGCGCGATCGAGCGGCGTGAGCCCTGGGGAGTCTGGGGCGGCGAGCTGTTCCTTCGCGGCGAGGTCGTGCCCTACAAGCGGCCACGGGGACGTCCCCGTAAGGCGACCGTGGCCGCCTGATCCCGCGTCTGCCCGGGCGGCAGGCGCTTGGACGAAGACGACGAGACGGTGGAGAGGGTCATGCATAGCATCCAGGAACAAGCAAGGGAGAGGCAACTAGCGCTGCTCAGTGCGGCGTCCAGCCACAACAGCAACCACCAGGTCAGGAAGCTGGACCGGGCCGCGCGCCGGGCCGAGCGCGCCGAGCGGCAGCTATCGCGCAGCTGGCACCTGGCCGTGCAGCGGCGAGCGGAACTGACGAAGCTCGCTGACTCGTGGCAGTAGTTCTGGCTAGCCCAGAAACTCTGGCTAGCCCAGAACTACTCGCCTGAACTCGCCAGGAGATGGCCGGGAGGCTCGGGGGCCTCCCGGCCATCGAGTTCTTCCCGGTCCTCCAGCTCATCCAGGGAGGCCCCCTCGTCCAGGCCCGCCGGCCCGTCCGGCCCGTCCGGCGCGGTGACCTCGCCGGTGTCGTCCAGCAACGGGCCGTAGCCCGGCATCCAGGTGAGTACCTCGGCCCGGAACGGGCCCTCGCACTCCAGTTGGCACAGCACCCCGATGCCCGCCGTCGACACCCGGTGAATCAGCACGAAGGACGGCGGCAGGTTGAGCTGCCGGGCCACGTTCGAGGAGCGCAGGTCCGCCACCCGCGTCGCCTCCCCGCGCAGCCACTCGCGGCTGAACTTGAACCGCTCCACCCGAGACGGCTCGGCCAGCGGGGCCAGGAACGCGTGCAGCGCCTCCAGGTCCACGCTGACCCCGTCGCGCAGGAAGCCGTTCTCCCGCAGCACCCGCTCCACCATCTCGATGTTGCCGTCGGTGTGCATCAGCCACAGCAGCTCGCCGAAGAATGTCGGGAACCCCCCCGGCAGCCGGTCCACGGCACCGAAGTCCAGCACCCCGAGCCGCCCGAGCCGCCCGTCGTCCAGCAGCCGGAAGTTGCCCGGGTGCGGGTCCGCGTGCAGCATCCCGACGCGCGACGGCCCCGAGAACATCAGGCGGGCCAGCAGGATGCCCGCCCGGTCGCGCTGCTCCTGCGTCCCGTCCGAGATGATCCGCGCCAGCGGCGTGCCGTCCATCCACTCCGTGACCAGCGTGTGATCCGTCGCCGCGATCACCTGCGGCACGAAGATGTCCGGGTCGCCCGCGTAGGCGTCGGCGAAGGCCTGCTGCGATTCCGCCTCCAGCCGGTAGTCCAGTTCCTCGGCGACCCTGGCCCGCAGCTCCTCAAGCAGCGGCCTCGTGTCCAGCCCCGGCATCAGCACCCCGAACAGCCGAGCGATGCGGCTGAGCTGCGTAAAGTCGTTGTTCAGCGCTTTGCCGGCGCCTGGGTACTGGATCTTCACCGCCACCGGCCGGCCGTCGTTCCACACCGCCCGGTGAACCTGCCCGATCGACGCGGCCGCCGCTGGCCGGTCGTCGAACTCCGCGAAGTTGTCCCGCCAGTTCTCGCCCAGGTCCTCAGCCAGTACCCGGTGGACAGTGGCCGCGGGCAGCGGCGGCGCCGAGTCCTGGAGCCGGGTCAGCGTCGCGCGATAGGGTCCGGCGATCTCCGGCGGCAGCGCCGCCTCGAAGATCGACAGGGCCTGGCCCAGCTTGAGCGCCCCGCCCTTGAGCTCACCCAGCACCTTGAAGATCTGCTCGGCGGTGCGCTGCTGGATCTCCTGCGCGACCAGTTCCGCCGGCCGGCCTCCCAGTCTCTTGCCCAGCCCCAGCGCGGTCCGGCCGGCCAGGCCGATCGGCAGGGTGGCCAGCTTCGCGGTGCGCGTCACGGCGCGGCGGGGAAGATCACTCACGTTTTCTATTGTCGGTTACCGATGGCAGTTCCGGGTACCGTCACGCCGGCCCGCCCCCGCTCATCAGCCGATCTGCCCCGGATGTCACCCCCGGCGACGCGGCCGGCGTCGAGCCCGCCGCCT
>JBOHCO010001086.1:0-6294 GCA_050698895.1 Streptosporangiaceae bacterium | reverse complement strand
TGGTCGAGCTGGTAGTCGAGGTTGATGGACTCATTGATCAGCGACAAATTGATGAACTCCTTCGGGAAGTAGCCCAGCTGCTCCCCGGTCAGCCCGATCTCCTCGGAGTACAGCCCGAGGTGGTTGGCGTAGGTCAGCATCTTCTCGAACACCAGCGCCGCGTCGGTCAGCCGCCCCGACCGGGCCAGCGCGTCCACGTACAAGAACGTGCACAGCGAGAACGTGCCCTCGCCGCCGCGCAGCCCGTCCGGGGAGGCGTCCGGGTCGTACCGGTAGACCAGGCTGTCCGAGACCAGCTTCTTGTTCATCGCCTCAAGCGTGTCGATCCACATCGGGTCGAACGGCGACACGAAGCCCATCAGCGGCATCAGCAGCAGCGAGGAGTCCAGCACGTCGGTGCCGTAGTACTGGGTGAACGCGCCGATCTTCGGGTTGAAGCCACGGGCCATGATCTGCTGGTAGACCTGGTCGCGCTCGGTCCGCCAGCGGGTGATGTCAGCGGGCCGCCCGTGCCGCTCGGCCAGCCGGATGGCCCGGTCCAGCGTGACCCAGGACTGGAACCGGCCGTAGGTGAAGTCCCGGCGGCCGCCGCGGGTCTCCCAGATCCCCTCGTCCGGCTGGTCCCAGTGCTCGCACACCCAGTCGGTCATCTCGGCCACCGCCAGCCAGCCCTGGTGGGCCATGGTCAGGCCGGTGTCGTCGGCATGCAGCAGCGCGTCCAGGGCCTCGCCGTAGATGTCCAGCTGGAGCTGGTTGGCCGCGCCGTTGCCGATGCGCACCGGCCGCGAGCCGCGCCAGCCCTCGAAGTGGCTGAGGGTCTCCTCGGTCAGGTCCGATGAGCCGTCCACCCGGTACATGATCCTCAGCGGACCGGATCCGTTGCCGGCCCGCTCGGTGACCCGGTCCCGCATCCACGTGCCGAACCGGGCCGCCTCTTCGCGGTAGCCCAGCGCGAGCAGCGAGTAGACCGAGAACGAGGCGTCCCTGATCCAGGTGTAGCGGTAGTCCCAGTTGCGCTCGCCGCCGATCTGCTCGGGCAGGCCCGCCGTGGGCGCGGCCACCATGGCTCCGGTCGGGGCGTAGGTCATCAGCTTGAGCGCCATGGCCGAGCTGGACACCATGTCCCGCCAGCGGCCCCGGTAGGTGGACTGGCCCAGCCAGTTCCGCCAGAAGCCGAGCGTGTCGGTGGCCAGCCGGTCCGCTTCGCCGGGCGACATCCGCCGCGGCTGGCCGCCGCCGGACTCCAGCACCACCCCGGTGCTCTGGCCCTCGCTCAGCGTCCAGGACGCTCGCAGGCCCTTGCCGTGCCGCTTCAGCCTGGTGGCCGGGTCCGAGCGGGCGCCGACCGTGTGCAGCGTGAGCTCCTGGCCGTCGGACCGGAAGACCGCGCCGCCGTCGGAGACCTCGACCGTGTGGGACCGCCGGGCGTAGTCGAAGCGCGGCTGGAGGTCCATTTCGAACTTCATCGTGCCCCGGTTGACCCGGATCTGCCGGACCACCCGGTGCCGGTCGGTGGCCCGGCCGGTGATCACCGGCATGAAGTCGTGCACCTCGCCGACCCCGTCGGACGACATGAACCGGGTGACCAGGATCGCGCTGTCGGGCAGGTACATCTGCCGGGTCACGTACTCGCAGTCCACCGGCCGCATGTGGAAGTGCCCGCCCTTGTCGGCGTCCAGCAGCGAGGCGAACACGCTGGGCGCGTCGAACCGCGGCGTGCAGAACCAGTCGATGTTGCCGTCGGTGCTGACCAGCGCCGCGGTCTGCAGGTCGCCGATCAGGCCGTGGTCGCTGATGCGCGGGTAGCGCTCCATCCCGTGGTTTCCCCCGTCGAGTCGATGCTCAGGAATCGATGCTCAGGAATCGGTGCTCAGGAATCGGTGCTCAGGACAGGCGGCCGCGCAGGTGGTCGCCGACCCGCAGCGCGTTGGCCATGATGGTCAGGGCCGGGTTCACCGCGCCGATGCTCGGCATGAAGCTGGCATCGACCGCGTACAGGTTGTCCAGCTCGTGGGCCTTGCAGTTCAGGTCGAGCACCGAGGTCTGCGGGTCGGTGCCGAACCGGCAGGTCCCGGCCTGGTGCGCGACGCCGGCGATGGGGACGTCCATGTCCATGTAGAAGTTCTTGTCGAGCACGTGGTGCTCGGCCATCCCGACGTGGTTGAGCACCGTCTGGAGCTCGTTGTACAGGCCGTCCGCCTCGGTGTCGTTGGTCGCGGTGTAGGCCAGCCGGATGTGGCCGTCCTCACCCACGGTGACCCGGTTGTCCGGCCGAGGCACGTCCTCGGTGGTGAGCCAGAAGTCGACCGCGTGCCGGGCCACCTCCTCGAGCGAGAACCGGGGAGCCAGCTTGGTCAGCTTCGGCTCCTCCCCCTTCATGGCCATGGCGTTCGACTTGCCCAGCATCTGAATGTTGCCCAGCGGCCACTGACGACCGCCGCCCGCGTGATAGAAGTCGTTCAGCGCCACGGTCTTCTGGTAGACGGTGTCGTTCTCCTCGCGGCACAGCGCCACCACGGCCTTGCTGTTGTGGAACATGTAGTTGCGGCCGAGCTGGTCCGAGCCGTTGGCCAGGCCCCGCGGATGCTGGTCGCTGGCCGACCGCAGCAGGATCCGGGCGGTGTTGGCCGCCCCGGCGCAGATCACGACGATGTCGCCGGAGTAGACCTCGGTGTTCCCGTCGCGGGAGACCACCACGCCGGTTACCGATCGCCCGGCCGGGTCCGTCTCCAGCCGCACGACCTCGGAGTTGACCAGCAGCGTCACGTTCGGGTCGTTCAGCAGCGGGCGGACCGCGATCGTCTCGGCGTCGGACTTGGCGTGCACCAGGCACGGGTAGCCGTCACACCAGGCGCAGCGGATGCAGGCGCTGGCCGGGCGGTGCTCCTCGTCGAGCAGGATGCCGCACGGGGCGTGGAACGGGTGGTAGCCCGCGGCGGCCAGCGAGTCAGATATCTGCTGGATGCGCGGCTCGTGCGAGACCGCGGGCCACGGGTACTGCCGGGACACCGGCCCCTCGGTCGGGTCCTCGCCGTGGGCGCCGTGGACCTGGTAGAGCCACTCGGCCTGGCTGTACCAGGGCTCGAGCTCGTCGTAGCTCATCGGCCAGGCCGGCGACAGCCCGCCGGAGTGCTTGATCTCACCGAAGTCCGCGGGCCGCAGCCGGTACAGTGCGGCCCCGTACAGCTTGGTCGCGCCGCCGACGTAGTAGTGCACCTGCGGCTGGAACGGCTGGCCGGCCGAGTCGTACCAGGTGTCCGGCGAGATGTACTTGCCGTCCACGAACACCGGCTTGGGATCCCAGTTCTCCATCTCCCTGGACAGGAAGTCGCCCCGCTCGAGCAGCAGGATGCGCTTGCCCGCTTTGGCCAGCCTGCTGGCCAGCGTGCCGCCGCCGGCCCCGGTCCCGACTATCACCACGTCATAGCGCTCGCTCATAGTGGCGACCCTGCCCCGCCGGCCCGGGCCGCAAATCACCCGGACCGGATGAGGCCCGCCGCCTGGCCGCGGGGCAAGAGTGAGGCCATGGCACAACAAGGACAGGGAGCGTTCCAGGTGAGCAGCCGGCCGCTGGCCGTCGGCGGCGCGCTGATGGCCGCCGGCGCCATCGTCGGCCTGGCCGGGATGGTGGTCAGCACCACAGTGGTGCTCATGGCCGCCCGGCGCTGGATCGACCAGATGGAGACGCCGCCGAGCGAGCTGGCCCGGCAGAAGTGGAACCAGGCCCGCGCCGCCACCCAGGCCGGCGCGAGCGCCTGGCAGGATGGTCTGGCCACCAGCTCGCGCAGCTAGTGAACGTAGACCTGGCCCGGTGGCAGTTCGCCTTTACCACCATTAACCACTTCTTCTTCGTACCGGTCACCATCGGCCTGGCCGTGCTCACCGCGCTGCTGCAGACCGCCTGGTACCGCCGCGGGCGCCCCGAGTACCTGCGGCTGACCCGGTTCTTCGGCACCCTGCTGGTCATCAACGTGGCCATCGGCGTGGTGACCGGCCTGGTCCAGGAGTTCGAGTTCGGCATGAACTGGTCGGCTTACTCCCGGATGGTCGGCAACATCTTCGGGGCCCCGCTGGCCATGGAGGGACTGCTCGCGTTCTTCCTGGAGTCCACGTTCCTGGGCCTGTGGCTGTTCGGCTGGGACAAGCTGTCCCGCCGGGTCCACCTGCTGTGCATCTGGGCGGTCGCGGCCGGCAGCATCCTGTCGGCGGCGTTCATCATGGCCGCCAACTCCTGGATGCAGCACCCGGTCGGCTACGTGCTGAACCGCAAGACCCACATGCCTCAGCTCAACGACCTGGGCGCGGTGCTGACCAACCCGGTGTTCGTCTGGGGCTACGCCCACGTGCTGCTGGCCTCGCTGGTGACCGGCGCGGCCGTCATGCTGGCCGTCTCGGCCTGGCAGCTGCGGCACGGCGGCGCCAGGGAGGTGTTCATCCGGTCGGCCCGGCTGTCGCTGGGGCTGCTGGTGCCCGCCCTGCTGTTCGCCATGCTGATCGGCAGCGAGCTGGGTGTCATCGAGGCCCGGTACCAGCCGATGAAGATCGCCGCGGCGGAGGCCCAGTGGACCACCTGCCAGCCGTGCTCGTTCTCGCTGTTCCAGATCGGCGGCGGCAACCACGACCAGACGCCGACCCAGATCCTGGCCATCCCGCACCTGCTGTCGCTGCTGGCCACCAACCACTGGGACGGCAAGGTGATCGGGCTCACCCCGCTCCAGAAGCAGTACGTCAAGAAGTACGGCCCCGGCTACTACGTGCCCAACGTGTTCATCCAGTACTGGTCCATGCGGGTGATGGCCTACCTGGCCGTGCTGGTCTTCGGTGTCGGCGGCTGGGGGCTGTGGCTGCTGCGCCGCCGCAAGCTGGCCACCTCACGGCGGTACCTGTGGATCGCGACCTGGGCCGCCGTGCTGCCGTTCGGCATCAACACGGCGGGCTGGCTGCTGACCGAGAGCGGCCGCCAGCCCTGGGTCGTGCAGGGCATCCAGCTAACCCGCAACGGCGTGTCACCGTCGGTCAGCACCACCGAGATCGCCATCGGCCTGGGCACCTTCGTCGCGCTCTACATCACGCTGGGCGTGGTCGACTTCCTGCTCATGCTGCGCTACGCGCGCAAGGAACTCGCGCCCGAGCCGGCCGCGCCGCCCGGCGAGGAAGCCCGTGTCCCGGCGGCTCAGTACTGAGCTGTCGAAGTGAATGAGGCGGGAGAGGCATGATCCCTTTCTGGTTCATCCTGATCACCATCTTGTGGATGGGCTTCTTCGTGCTGGAGGGGTTCGACTTCGGCGTCGGCATCCTGCACGGCGTCGTGGGCCGGGACGAGCCCAGCAGCCGGGCCGCCATCAACACCATCGGCCCGCTGTGGGACGGCAACGAGGTCTGGCTGATCGTCGCGGCCGCGGCCATCTTCGCCGCGTTCCCGGCCTGGTACGCCACCATGTTCTCCGGCTACTACCTGGCCATGGTGATCCTGCTGGTCGCGCTCATCGTGCGCGGCGTGTCCTTCGAGTACCGCGGCAAGCGCGACTCCGCCCGCTGGCGCGCCACCTGGGACGGGCTGCTGGTCGCGGGCAGCCTGGTCGCGCCGTTCGTGCTCGGCGTCGCGCTGGGCGACCTGCTGCACGGCGTGCCCATCAACGCCAGCCAGGAGTTCACCGGCTCGTTCGCCAGCCTGTTCCAGCCCTACGCGATCTACACCGGCATCACCCTGGTGCTGATCTGCATCCTGCACGGGGCCACGTTCCTGGGCCTGAAGACCACGGGCGAGGTGCGCGACCGGGCCGTGCGGCTGGCCCGCTGGATCTCCCCGATTGTCTTCCTGGTCGTGCTCGCGTTCGCGTTCTGGACCCACGCCACCGCCACCTCGAGCGTGCTGCTCAACCCGGTGGAGTTCGCCGCGGTGCTGGCGGCGCTGGCCGCGGTGTGGTTCGCGTTCGACCGCCGGCCGGGCCGGGCATTCGCCGCGACGACCGTCAGCATGGCCACCTCTGTTCTGGCTATTTTTGTCGATCTGTACCCCAACGTGATGGTGTCGAGCACCAGCCCGGCGTTCAGCCTCACCGCGCACAACACGGCATCGCCGCCCTACACGCTGGGCGTCATGACGATCATCGCGGTGATCGCGCTGCCGTTCGTGCTGGCCTCCCAGGCCTGGAGCTACTACGTCTTCCGCCGGCGGATCACCGCGGACAGCTTCCGCCCGCAGGCGGCCGCGGGCGCCGGGGCCGACGGCGGCGCGGCGTTCGCCGCCACGTCGTCGGTGACCGCGCTGGCCGGGGCCGAGCAGGGCCAGGC
>JBOHCO010001085.1:0-2269 GCA_050698895.1 Streptosporangiaceae bacterium | reverse complement strand
GGGCGGTCGCGGCGGCGGCCGGGATGGCGGGCCGGGCGGGCCGCGCCGTCGCCGGAGCCTCGGCGAGTGGTTCCGGTCCGGCGACTGGTGGCGCCGCTGGACCTGGAAGAAGGTCTTCGGCCTGCTGGGCGCTTTCGCCCTCGGGCTCTGCCTCGTGGTCGCCGGGGCGTTCCTGTACGCCTACCAGTCGATCTCGATGCCCACCGACGCGCTGGCGGCGGCGCTGTCGCAGCAGTCCAACGTGTACTACAGCGACGGCCACACCCTGCTCGGGTCCTTCTCCTCCAGCAATGGCGGCAATCATGTGATCCTGCAGCCGTCGGAGATCCCGAAGATCATGCGTCAGGCGATTACCGCCGCCGAGGACCGCCGCTTTTACACCGAGGGCGGCATCTCGGTGACCGGGCTCATGCGGGCCGTCTACGAGGACCTCAGGGGGGGCGGCTACTCGCAGGGCGGGTCTACGCTCACCGAGCAGTTCGTGAAGAACTATTACGCGGGCTTCAGCGGGGCCGGAAACGTCGACAAGACGCTGACCGACAAGCTCAAGCAGGTCATCGTCGCGATCAAGCTCGCCCATACCAAGTCTAAGTCGTGGATCATCACCCAGTACCTGAACACGGTTCCGTTCGGCTCCCAGGCCAACGGGGTCGGTGCCGCCGCCGAGACGTATTTCGGCGAGCCAGTCCTGAAGCTCACCGTCTCCCAGGCGGCCATGCTGGCCGCACTGGTCAACGCCCCTGGCGCGTTCAATCCCGACCCGCACGCCGGCGCCGCATATACGGATCTTGTCGCCCGGTGGCAGTACGTGCTGCGGAATATGTGGCGGGACGGCAATATCTCTCAGTCCGACTATGAGAATCTCACGGGCTGTAACGCTGCGGGTAGCCAGTGTCCCCCGACCTCGAAGAAATTTCCCAAGGTCCACTACCACTTCACCAGCTCGTGGAGTGGTGCCAAGTACTACATCATGAACATGGTCGAGCAGGAGCTGACCAGCACCTACCACCTGACCATTAACCAGCTCGACAACGGTGGCTACAAGATCACCACGACTATTGACAGGTCGATGATGCGCGGGCTGGCCGCGGCGGTGGCCAGGAACAAGAGACTCATGCGGGCGGGCGGCAAGGCGCTGCCGTGGTACGCGCATGTCGGCGCCACCCTGGAGCAGCCGTCGACGGGGGCCATTCTCGCCATGTATGGCGGACCCGGCTACCAGACCTCGACGACCAGGCAGGTAAAGGTATGCGACCGGGTCAAGTGCGCGTTCAACTTTGCCGAGGCCCCGGCGCCGGTGGGCTCGTCGTTCAAGCCGTACGTGCTGGCCACCGCGGTCAAGCTGGGCATGAACGTGCAGACCAGCATCCTGAACGGATTCGCTCCGCTCTATATCCCGCCGGAGTACAACCTCCCCGACCAGATGATGCTGTCCAGGCGGGCCAAGCCCGCCGATGACCTCGGTTGGACCCACTTCACCGAAGCGTCTGAGGACACCGGGCCGCTGAAAGTCAACCAGGCCACGGCGATCTCGTCCGACCCTGGGTACATGGACCTGGCCCACCGGGTGGGCGACGACAACATCATTGCCATGGCCCAGTCCCTCGGCATCGGCCAGAACCCGTTCAACGCCGACGGCGTCAACGACCTCACTGGTCGTTACGAACTGCGGGGCCTGTTCAGCTCCAAGCACGGCAGCGAGGGTGGCTCGCTCCAGATCGCGCTCGGACGCGCTCCGCTCACGACCGTTGAGCAGGCCACGACGTTCGGCACCTTGGCTAACGACGGCCATTACTCCACGGCGCACATCGTGTCCAAGATCGTCCAGGCCAACGGGTCGGTCATGGCCAGCAAAGTCCAGCACAGCACCCCGCTGACGGCCTCGCAGGCGGCGGACGCGGACTACGCCTTGTCCTTCGACAACACGTCCGCCATCCCGGGGGCCACCGCGTGGCCGAACGCCGCCTGGGACCGCCCGGTCGTGGCCAAGACCGGAACGCTGGGAAACGGGGACTTCGCCTCGGAGGCCTGGTTCAACGGCGCGATCCCGCAGTACTCGCTGTCGGTGGCCCTGTTCACCAACGAGCAATCTCAGAACATCGACGGCCTCGGCGGCATCGCAGGCGGCCTCGGCGGCACCTGGCCGGCGAAGATCTGGGACTCATTCATGACGACCCAGTTCGCTCACCTGCGCGTAGAGCAGCTGGCGACGCCGGACTACACCGGATACTCAAAGTGGAACCAGGTCGGCAACCTGCCGAAGAAGCAC
>JBOHCO010001084.1:0-3667 GCA_050698895.1 Streptosporangiaceae bacterium | reverse complement strand
GGCCAGGGCCGGGGCCGGGGCCGGGGCCGGGGCCGGGGCCGGGCCCGGCGGCCGAGCCGACGCCGTCGTCGTCGACCTCGACGCGCAGCTCACCGGGGGAGAACCGCAGGCCCACCGTGGCAGTGGCGCCGGGCCCCGCGTGCTTGAGCGTGTTGGTCAGGGCCTCCTGGACCAGCCGGTACACGGTGAGCTGCCCCCCCTCGGGCAGGTCGGGCACCGGCCCGGTGATCTCCAGCGTGGTGTCCAGCCCGGCCGACCTGACCTGCTCGATGAGCCCGTCGAGCTGGGCCAGTCCCGGCACCGGGCGCAGCTCACCGCCAGGATCCTGGCGCAGCAAGCCGAGCAGGCGGCGGGTGTCGGCCAGCGCGCGCCGCCCGGTGGCCGACAGGGCGCGCATGGCCTCGGCGGCCCGGTCCGGCGAGGTGGCCGCGGCGGCGGTGGCCGCCTCGCTCAGCGTCACCATCACGGTCAGGTTGTGGGCCACGATGTCGTGCATCTCGCGCGCGATCCGGGCCCTCTCGGCGGCGGCGGCCAGCTCGCCCTGCTGGTCCCGCTCACGCTCGAGCCGGGCCGCGCGGTCCTGCAGCTCGGCCAGGTAGGCGCGCCGGGTGCCGGTGTACAGGCCGAGCCCGAGGCCGCCGCCGTACAGTCCGCAGACGAAGATCGCGTCGTACCACCAGCTGCTCCCGCCGACGGCCACGGCGATCCCGACGATGAGGACGGCCAGTACGCCGGCGCAGGCCAGCGCCTCGCGCACCGGCCGCAGCGCGGCCACCGTGTACAAGGCGAACAGCAGGGCCAGCCCGTCGATCGTGCGGTAGCCGCCCCAGATCGCGGTGCCGATGCAGGCGGCCAGGATGATGCCGAACACCGGGACCGGCCAGCGCCGCCGGACAATCAGCGGCGCCGCGGTCAGGGCCAGCACGACGACCAGCCCCGGGCTGGGGTGCGCGCTGGTGCGGTAGGCCGAGGGCACCGCGGAGGCCGCGGCCAGCAGGACGGCCAGCACGTCGGACACCCGGCGCACCAGCTCGCGGTACGCCGGGTATCCGCCCGCCCCGGGCCTCCTCATGCCTCGCATTATCGTCGCGGTCAGGCGTCCGACCGCCGCAGCCGCCACGCGGCGGCGGCCGTGAGGACCGCGGCGTAGCCGCACAGCAGCCCGAACCCGGTCCACGGCGACAGCGCCCCGCCGGGCACGCCCTGGGCGCCGCCCCAGACCGCCGAGCCGGCGTAGGAGGGCAGGTAGCGGGTCAGGTGGTCGGCGACCGACGCGGGCAGCAGGCCGGCCAGCGGCGGCAGCACGAAGAACACCGCCGCGAACACCGAGATGCCGGCCGCGGTGCTGCGCAGCAGCCCGCCCAGGGCCACGCCGAGCAGGCCGGCCGCGGTGATGTACAGCGCGGCCCCGATGACCGAGCGCAGGGCGCCGGGAGCCGTGATGGACACGCCCAGGTGGTGGCCGTTCAGGATGGCCTGCCCCAGGTAGAAGCTGATGAAGCCGGCCAGCAGCGAGAGCGAGAACACCGCGCCCGCGAACACGGCCAGCTTGCCCCACAGGACGGGCAGGCGGCGCGGGACCACGGTCAGCGAGGAGCGGATCATGCCGGTGCCGTACTCGCCGCTCATCAGCAGCACCCCGAGCACCCCGAACGCCACGACGGCGAACGACGCGCCGGTCAGGCTCACGCCGACCGGGCTGAAGGTGGCCCGCCCGGCCGGGCCGAAGGTGTGGTACTGGCTGGCGTTGACGGCCGAGAGCAGCGCGCCGACGCCGATCATCAGGACCAGCGCGACCAGCAGCGTCCACCCGGTGGAGCGCAGCGAGCGGAACTTGATCCACTCCGAGCGCAGCACCCGGGCCTGGGTCACCTTGAGCGTGGTCGCCCCGGCCTCCCGCCGGTGGGTGGCCAGCGCGCTCACCGGGCCGCTCCCGCCGTGGCCAGCTGCTGCGACCTGTAGTCCACCGACTCCTCGGTGAGCTGCATGAATGCCTCCTCCAGCGAAGCGTGCCTGGTGGCCAGCTCGAACACCGGCACCCCGGCCTGCCAGGCGGTCATGCCGATCTGCTCAGTGCTCAGCCCCTGCACGGTCAGCACGTCGGCCGTCTCGCTGGTCACCGTGATGCCCGGCCCCAGCAGCAGGTCGCGGAGCTGGGCCGCGCGCGGCGTGCGGACGGTGACCGCGCTGCCCCCGGCGCGGGCCACGAACTCGTCGACGGTGGTGTCGGCGATCAGCCGGCCGCGCCCGATGACCACCAGCCGGGCCGCGGTCAGCGCCATCTCGCTCATCAGGTGCGAGGACACGAACACGGTGTGCCCGTCGGCGGCCAGCCCCTTGAGCAGGTTCCGCACCCACAGCACGCCCTCGGGGTCCAGCCCGTTGACCGGCTCGTCCAGGACCACGACCCGGGGGTCGCCGAGCAGCGGGGCGGCGATGCCCAGCCGCTGGCCCATGCCCAGCGAGAAGCGGCCGGCCCGCTGGCCGGCCACCTCGGTCAGGCCCACCATGGCGATGACCTCCTCGACCCGCCGCCGGCTCACCCCGTTGGTCTGGGCCAGCGCGAGCAGGTGGTTGCGGGCCGACCGGCCGGTGTGCACCGCCCGGGACTCGAGCATGATGCCCAGCTCGGCCATGGGCGCGGAAGCGGCCTGGTAGCGGCGCCCGCTCACCCGGACCCGCCCGGCCGTCGGCTGGTCCAGCCCGGCGATCATCCGCATGGTGGTCGACTTGCCGGCCCCGTTCGGGCCCAGGAAGCCGGTGACGATCCCCGGCTGGACCACGAAGCTCAGGCCGTCCACCGCGACCTTCTCCCCGTAGCGCTTGGTGAGGTTGTCCACCTCGATCATGAAACAGTCCCTTCGCTGCTGGCGCGGGTCACCGCGCCACTGGCCACGCTAGGATCCGGCGGGCCGTCGGGGCATCGGCCGCTCAGCCATAAAATCGCCGGTCAGGTAGGCCGAAAGAGATACGCCAGGCTGCCGCCAGCGGATGACGGACGGCCACGGGACATCACCCGCCCGGCCGGCTGGCGCGGGCGGGCCGGGGGAGTAACCTGCACGTCATATCTGGCCGGCAGGCCGGCCGCGGCGGCTTAGGGAGCGGAACGTGGTAGCCAGCGCGGGCGTGGCGGGGTCCCTGTTCGCGGCCCCCAGAATCGTCGTGCGGCCCGGCGGGCCGGGCGACCCCGACGGCACGCTGGTGCTGCGCTCGGCCGACCCGCTGCGCGAGCACCCGGACACGGTGCTGCACAGCCTGCGGGCCTGGGCGGGCACCGACCCGGACCATCCGCTGGTGGCCGAGCGGGCCCCGGACGGCGGCTGGCGGTCCTGCTCCTACGGGGACGCGGCCGCCGCCGCCGAGGCCATCGGCCAGGCGCTGCTGGACCGGGGCCTGGGCCCGGGCCGGCCGCTGCTGGTGCTGTCCGGCAACAGCGTGAGCCACCTGCTGGTCACGCTGGGCGCGATGACCGCCGGGGTGCCGGTGGCCCCGGTCAGCGTGGCCTACTCGGTGCAGAGCCGCGATCACGCCCGGATCCGGGCCATCACCGGGCTGACCGGCCCCGGCGCGGTCTTCGCCGAGGACGGTGACCGGTTCGCGGCCGCGCTGGACGCGGCCGGAGCGGTGCCCGCCATCGGGGCCACGTGCGGCCCGGCGGGCGCGGACC
>JBOHCO010001083.1:0-7287 GCA_050698895.1 Streptosporangiaceae bacterium | reverse complement strand
GGTCGACCGACGGCTCGAGGACACCGGAGCCGTCGCCGGCCGAGAAGTACATGCCGACGCCCTCGGCGGCGGCGCGGACCAGGTAGGCGTGGACCAGGTTGGTCTGCGACAGCGGCTGCGACTCGCTGCCGGTCTCCCATGAGTTGGAGGCCACCGACGCCAGCGGGTGGCCGCTGGCGCCGTCGAGGATCGCGATGTCGGCGTTGTAGACGCCCTGGTTCCCCTCCAGCTTCTGGTCGCAGCTGTCGCCGCCGACCACGAGCTGGTTCGCGCCCGGCGCCATGTCGTAGGACGACTCGACGTCGAGCTGCTCCTCGAGGTCGAACGGGTCCCCGCAGCCGGGCTCAGGTAGTGCCGGAACAGCGCGCCGCCCGGCGTGCTCACCGCGCTGGCGAACCGCGCGGCGCCGGCCAGATCGGGCTTCAGCCAGACCTCGATGGTCAGCCGCGTGGAGCCGGCGACGTTACCGGTGGGCCTGGTGTGGCTGGCGAACGGGACCGCGCTGCCGGCCAGGATCACGTCGGCTGGCCGGCCCGACGCCGCGGCTACCCCGCCTGCGGCCGCGGTGGTGCCCACCGCCGCCGCTGTGGCGCCCAGGACCGCAACGACCATCCTTAATCTGGACATCGCTCTCCTCGCGAGCAGTGGCGAAGCGTTTCCGCGCCAGAATAAGCCCGTATCTCCTTAACAGGAAGGTACGGCCGGCGGAGCGGCAACTGCGGCGCAAGCCGCGTACATATCGAGGCAATACCGGTCCGGGCGCCCGCGATAGCGTGGCCGCGTGACCCTTCCCGCGTATCCGGCCAAGCCCCGGCCCGGCGACACCGTGGCCCTGGTCTCTCCGTCCAGCGGGCTGCCCGGCATCCTGCCGCTGCCCTACGAGCTGGGCCGGCGAAGGCTGCGCGAGGACTTCGGCCTCAATGTCATCGAGTACCCCGCCACCCGGCAGATGGGCAGCACACCCGCGGCGCGGGCGGCTGACCTGCATGCGGCGTTCGCCGACCCTGAGGTCAAGGCGGTGATCGCCAGCATCGGCGGGGACGACCAGATCACCGTCCTGCCGCACCTGGACCGGGACCTGCTGCGCGCCCATCCGAAGCCGTTCTTCGGGTACAGCGACAACACCAGCCTGCTGGTCTTGCTGTCCAATCTCGGCATCGTCGGCTATCACGGCGGCTCGGTGATGGCCGAGTTCGGGCGCCCGGTGGCGATTCACCCGCTGACCGAAGCTTCACTGCGCGCCGCGCTGTTCGCCTCGGGGCCGTTCGAGCTGACCGCGGCGCGGCGGACGGGCACCGAGGCCGAGCCGTGGCAGGACCCGGCGACCTTCGAGAAGGAGCCGCTCTCGGAGCCGGCCGACAGCTGGACCTGGCACAACGCCACGCGGGTGGTGGAGGGCCGCAGCTGGGGCGGGTGCCTGGAGGTCCTGGCCTGGCTGATGATGGCCGACCGGGAGATCCTCGCCGCCGGCCAGTACGCCGGCCGCGTGCTGTTCCTGGAGACCTCGGAGGAGATGCCGGGGGCCGGGGAGGTCTACCGGATCCTGCGCAACATGGGAGAACGCGGCCTGCTGCGGCAGTTCCCCGCGCTGCTGATGGGCCGCGCGAAGGCGTGGTCGTTCCAGGCCCGCAACGACGCCGGGCAGCGGGCCGAGTACCGCCGGACCCAGCGCCAGGCGGTGCTGCGCGCCCTGTCCGAGTACGCGCCGGACACGCTGGCCGTCTTCGACGTCGACCTCGGCCACACCGATCCGCAGCTGGTCATCCCCTACGGCGGCACGGTGCGGGTGGACGGCCCGGCCGAGGCGATCACGGTGACGTACTGAGGGCGGCCGTCAGCCGGGCCGTGACCGCCGCCACCGCCGCGCGCAGCTCAGGCCCGCCCGTGACATGGAACGGGATCGGGAACGCGGCCAGCCACTCGCCTGCGTACATGGCCGGATTGCTGGTGGTGCCGGTCAGGACGCATCGCGCGCCGTCGTCGATGGAGCTGAGCTGGCCCATCGGCCGCCGGACATACGGGGCCGCCTCATCGCGGGGGACATCGAACACGACCCTGGTCTCGAACTGCCAGCCCGCCCCCAGGTGCTGCTCCAGCACGTCCGCGAAGTCGAGGTTGTCGGGCGCGCGGAACGGCTCGCCGCCCTCGGTGACCGCCTGGATCCGGTCGATGCGGTAGGCCCGGACGGCGCGGGCGCGATGCGACTGGCACAGCAGGTACCAGCGGCCGTGCCGCACGACGACGGCCCACGGGTCGATGTTCTCGGCCCATTGCCGGCCCGACTCGCTCCGGTAGCTGATGCTCACCTGGCGCTGGGCCGCGACGGCGGCCACCAGGGCGCTGGTCGTCTCCATGCCCGGCCGCACCGCCCCGCGGTCGGGAACGGCGGAGGCATGCCGGCGCAGGGCGGCGGCCTGCTGGCCAATGTTCTCCGGCAGGGCCCGGATGATCTTGCCCAGGGCGGCGCCGACCGGATCGTCGGCATCGGCGGCGGCATGGCTGCCGTCCAGCACGGCCATGACCAGGCCCAGGGCCTCGGCGGCGCTGAACACCAGCGGCGGCAGCCGGATGCCGCGGCCGACCCGGTAGCCGCCGAAGGGTCCCCGGGTCGACTCCACGGGGATCTCGGCCTCGCGCAGGATGGCGACATAGCGGCGCGCGGCCCGCTCGGTCACGCCCAGCTGCGCCGCGAGATGGGCGGCGGTGATGCCCGGCTGGGACTGCAGCAGCTCGAGGGTACGCAGTGCTCGGCCCGTCGGGCTCAGGTCGGCTTTCACGGGATCAGGCTAATCAGGACGCTGATCGTCCGGAACCGGGACTACCCTCCTGGGGCATGGACATCCTGCTGATCGCCGGCCTGTGGCTGGACGGGTCCGTGTGGGACGAGGTAGTCGTCCAGCTGGAGGCCTGCGGCCATCGCGGCATCCCGGTTACCCTGCCGGGCCAGGGTGACGGCAGCACGTCGGCGACGCTCGCGGATCAGTCGGCCGCGGTGGTCGCGGCCGTCGACGCGGCCGCCGGGAAGCCGATGGTGGCGGGGCATTCCGCGGCCTGCAACCTGGCCTGGCTCGCGGCCGACGCGCGTCCCGAGAAGGTCAGCAAGGTCGCCCTCATCGGCGGCTTCCCCTCATCGGACGGGGAGGCACATGCCGACTTCTTCCCCATCGGGGACGGCGCGATGCCCTTCCCCGGCTGGAGCGAGTTCGAGGGGCCGGACTCCGCCGACCTGGACGACGCCGCGAAGCAGGCCATCGCGGCGGCGGCGATCCCGGTCCCGGCCGGGGTCGCCCGCGGCGTGCTCAGGCTCGCCGACGAGCGCCGCTATGGCGTGCCGGTGGCCCTGGTCTGCCCCGAGTACACCCCCGCCCAGGCCAGGGAGTGGATCGAGCAGGGCGAGGTGCCCGAGCTGGCCAGGGCCAAGGCAGTCTCGCTCATCGACATCGACTCCGGGCACTGGCCGATGGTCAGCGCGCCGGCCGAGCTCGCGCGCATCCTGTCGCAGGCGGGCGGGTCGCAGGCGGCCATGCCGTACACGATCCGGCCGCTCGACTCGTCGACCTGGGCCGTGTTCGCCGAGCTCGTCGAGCGCAACAACGGGATATTCGGCGGATGCTGGTGCATGGGCTACCACACCGACGACTCACGGGACGCGGCGCGGAACCGGGCCGGGAAACAGGACCGGGTCCGCACCGACCGCGCTCACGCTGCGCTCGTCATCGACGCCGGCGGCGCCGCGCAGGGCTGGTGCCAGTACGGCAGCCCAGGGGAGCTGCCGCGCATCAAGCACCGGCGCGAGTACGACAAGGACCCCCCGCCAGCGGCGGACTGGCGGATCACCTGCTTCTTCGTCGACAAGAAGCACCGCGGTCAGGGCATCGCGCGGGCCGCGCTGGAGGGCGCGCTCGACCAGATCGCCCAGCTCGGCGGCGGGCGGGTCGAGGCGATCTCCGAGGTGACGGCGGGCCGCGAGGCACCCGGCCGGTTCCTGTTCAGCGCGACGGTCGAGCTATTCGAGGACCACGGGTTCAGCCGCGTCCGCCAGGTCGGCAAGCACGCCTGGATCGTGAGCCGGGCCGTCCCGGCTAGCTGACGGCCGCGACGGCGGCGAGGATGGCGTCGATCGCGGCCTGAGGATGGGACACCATCGAGACGTGCGACGCCGCGACCTCGGTGATCGTCGAGCCCGCCCGCTCCGCCATGCTGCGCTGGGTGGCCGGGGGATGACGCGGTCCTCGGTTCCGACCACGGCCCAGCTCGGGATGGTCTTCCAGGCCGCCACCCCGTGCAGGAGGTTGGGCGGAGTGAGCACGGCCAAGCCCCCCTCGTGGGGTTCCGCTCGGTACTGCCCGTCGTCGCCGCCCGTCGTCACGAGCTTATAACTGCCGCCGCCGCCCGCCAGCGGGAGCGTTTCCGCGGAAGCAGCGCCTTGTGAAACCGTGCACAAGCTGGCTACTGGCCTGCGGCGGGGACGGGCGGCCGGGGCCGGGCGACGGCGTGGAGGTGGCGCAGGGCCTGGGCGTAGGAGGCCGTCAGGCTGGTCTGGCAGTAAGGCAGGCCCTGCTCCTCGCAGAACGCCCTGATCAGAGGCTGGGCACGCCGCAGGTTGGCCCGGGGCATGGAGGGGAACAGGTGATGCTCGATCTGGTAGTTCAGGCCGCCCAGCGCCAGGTCGGTGAGCGGGCCGCCACGGACGTTGCGGGAGGTGACCACCTGACGGCGCAGGAAGTCGGTGCGGTCGTCGGCGGCGAGGATGGGCATGCCCTTGTGGTTGGGAGCGAAGGAGCAGCCCAGGTACAGGCCGAACAGGCCCTGCTGGACCACGATGAACACGACGGCCCGGACGGGTGACAGCACCAGCAGGACGACGGTGAGGTAGCCGGCCAGGTGCACGGCGAGCAGCGCCGTCTCGGCCAGCCGGTAGCGCGGGGCGCGCTGGGTCAGCGCGCGGGTGCTGGCGACGTGAATGCTGATCGCCTCGCCGAGCAGCAGCGGGAAGAACAGGTACGCCTGGTAGCGGAACAGCAGCCGGGCCATGGAGCGTGCGGCACCCGCCTGGGTGTCGGTGAAGGCCAGCACCTTCATCATGATGTCGGGGTCGGCGTCCTCGGTGTTGGGGTGGGCGTGGTGACGGTTGTGCTTGTCCACCCACCAGCCATAGCTCAGCCCGATGCCGAGGTTGCCGAGCAGGACGCCCAGGATGTAGCTCGTCCGCCGGGAGCCGGCGATCTGGCGGTGCCCGGCGTCGTGACCCAGGAAGCCGACCTGGGTGAAGACCACGGCCAGGTAGACGGCCACGGCTACCTGCCACCACGAGTCGCCGACGAGGAAGAAGACCGCCCAGCCGGCCGCCAGGGCCAGGGTGGTAACCGCGATCTTCCAGACGTAGTTCGCCGGACGGCGGTCCATCAGTCCGGCCTGCCTGACCTGCCGGGACAGCTGAGCGTACAGACTGCCACGCGATGACTCTGGCGGCTCGCCGGCTGACGGGGGATACCCGACGGTGACGGCAGTGCCTGCTTCGGGGTACTCCACCGGGCAGCTCCTGAGATGCGCATCGTGGCCGGGCTGGTCCTGCGCCGCCAGGGTCCAGAGCGGCGGCCGGGCAGCGGCCGCGCCGTGAATGCGCGCCGGTAACCCAGACAACTGTCCTTCTTGACGCTACCTCATGGGGGAGCGTCCTAGCCGCCGGCGTCGAGCGAGGTGATCTCGCTCGCCCCGCCGGCTCGTCTCGCGGCTCGCTTGTCTCCTGAGCGGCACGAGCGTAACGTGCGGGTAAGGAAGGCCTGCTCGTCTGACAGTGTAAGGACGGGCTTGAGCTTATTCCGCGCAGCTCCAGACCTCGGCCGCGTTTTAGCGCGCAGTCAATTCGAGTTGGCGTATGCCAAGAGCGCGTGAGCTGAATTTCCCGACCGCGGGTGACGCCTGAGGGCCAGCGACCAGGGATCTGACGGCAGTAATGTGCTGCCCGAAATAGCACCCTGACTTCTCCAGCAGCATGGCGACGGCGAGATCGGCGCCGCGCAGGCGTGCGGCCGCTGAGCTGCGGAAGATCGATTTTCCGCTGACCGTCCAAAAGGAGCAGGAATGTCGAACCACTTCAGTGCTGACAATCTCAAGTTTCCCGGTGATGACAGGCGACTGGACTTGACCGACGTGTTCGCCTTCACGTCCTCGGACAACCCTGACAAGACGGTGCTGATCATCGACTCGAATCCGACGAGCGCCCCGCCCCCCATACCCTCGGCGACGACCGGCCCCGAGTTCCACCCCGACGCGGTCTACCGGATCAACATCGACACTGACGGCGACTCCGAGGCCGATATCGCGTTCACCTTCACTTTTTCCGGGTTCGAGAACGGCGTGCAGACCGGGATGGCCTGGCACGCTGCCGGCAGCCAGGCCAGGGAGCCCGAGCCAGCTGGCGACCAGCTCACCTCATCCCTTCCGGTCAGCTTCGACGGCACGGCCCGTCCGGTCCAGGCCGGGCCGGTCCGGCTGTTCGCCGGGCTGCGCAGCGACCCGTTCTTCGCCGACGTCGAGGGCGCCCTGCACGGACTTGCGTGGACCGGGCACGACGACTTCGCTGACAACAACGTGGACTGCATAGCGCTGGAGGTGCCCAGCGACATGCTCGGCACCGGCCCGGTGATCGGGCTGTGGGCCACGATCAGCTTGCGCCGCGACGGCACGCTCGTGCAGATGGACCGCGGCGGCAATCCGACCATCAACCCGTTCATTAACCCCGACGGCGAGAAGAACCTCTACAACACCCGGCAGCCAGCCAGCGACATCGCCAACTACCTGGGGCCGTGGTCCAAGATCCTGGAAAACGGCGGCTACCCGCCGGAGGAGGCCAAGGCGGCCGCCATGCAGGTGCTGCCCGACATCCTCCACTACGACCGCACCAAGCCAGCCAGCTACCCCAACGGCCGCGTCCTCACCGACGACGTCTTCAGCATGCGGTTCGCCTGGCTTACCTACGGCAAGGTTCCGCCGACCGGCCTGAGGCCGCACGACGACTTGCTGGCCGAGTTCCCCTACCTCGGTCCGCCGAACCCCCCGGCCGTCTGATCGGCACCTAGCCGCGGGGGGTGAGCCGGCCGGCCGACGTGCACGTGACTGGCCGGCCGGGCGGGCGGCGCGGCCGGGCCGCTGGCGCAGGCGGCGGCGAGCAGGGCGAGACCGCCGAGGGCGATGGTGAGCATGAGGCTGGCCAGGGCCCGCACCCGGGTCCGGGCCCGGACCCGGCGTCGGCGGCCCGGGCTGGGCCGGGGCACGCGCCGGGCC
>JBOHCO010001082.1:0-2643 GCA_050698895.1 Streptosporangiaceae bacterium | reverse complement strand
CGTCGTAGGCGCGGTGGAAGACCGGGATCCCGCCGTCGGCGGCCACCGCCAGCCCGGCCTGGATCTGCTTCAGGTCCGGGCGGCGGTCCTTGGGATGCCCCCACCGCGGCGCCGGGTACTGCTCGTCGGTCTCCGGGTAGGCGCCGTACAGCGAGATCGAGGTCATGTCCCAGTGCAGCCGGGCCACGTCCACCCCGAACTCGCTGATCGCCGCCGCGCCCACCGAGCCGATGATCTCGTCCAGCCGCGGGGCGATCGCGTCCAGCGCCCGGCCGAGCCGGTCGTCGTTGAGCAGGTGCGGCTCGATGCCGTACGCCTCGTCCACCGCCATCGCCGCCGCCCAGGCCTCCACCTGCACTAGCGGCGCCGGCGCGGTCAGCCGGTTCGCCACCAGCGCCTCGATCACCTCGCCATGCGAGATCGGCGCCACCTGCCGGACCGGGCACAGCTCATCGACGATCTCCGCGATCCGCAGCCGCCGCCCGAACTGCGCCACCACCGGCAGCGCACCCAGCCGCTAACCCGCTCCGTCAGGGCTCGGCCTATCCCGTGTGTTCTGCCGCTTATCGTGCACGTCAGGCGTCAGCCATCGTGGACGCAGCATGGACCGCGCTGTCCTGTCCGGTGGCGACAGCCGCCACCGCCATCAACGTGGTCCGGCTCGACGCCTGGTACAGCGGCAAGCCCCTGGACAGGACCCGAACCACCCACCTCCAGCGCATCGACCTCGTGCCCGCGGGATGAGCTCGGATTAGGCAGCAGGATCTGCTCGGAATGTTGTTCGGCTCGTCGGCCGGGCGGCCGCTGGTCAGCGAGCTTGCCGGGCTGAACGCTGCCTATCCGGTCACCGCGCTCGCGGTCACGATCGCCGTGGCGGCCACCGCGCTCCCCTACTTGAGCCGCCCGGTGCACCGGCTGGTGTGGCTGCTGGTCGGCGTGGCCGTGCTGGCCGCAATGACCGGCGGGGAAGCGCTCCCCATTAACGCCATCTCGAGCATGGCGCTGGGCTGGGGCATCGCGGCGGGCCTGCACCTGGCCGTGGGCTCTCCGCTGGGCCTGCCGTCGGCGGCGGAGGTCACCGAGTGGATCGCGGACCTGAACGTCGCGGTCGGGGCCATCACCCGGGCACCCCGCCAGGTCTGGGGGGTGGAGCAGTTCACCGGCCGTGGCCTGGCGGGCGAGCCGGCCGAGCTAGCGGTCTATGGCCGGGACGCGTCCGATGCCCGGGTGCTGGCGAAGCTGTGGCGCTTTGCCATTTACCGGGATTCGGGGCCCACCTTGATCCTGGACCGGCTGCAGCAGGTCGAGCATGAGGCCTACTTCACGCTGCTGGCCGGGCGTGCCGGGGTGCTGGTTCCCGAGGTGCTCGCGGCCGGCCGGTTCGGCCCGAGCCGGGACGCGGCGCTGGTCACCAGGGTGCCGGACGGCCTGACCCTATCGGAGGCCAGCGGCGCCGACCTGGCCGACGGCACGCTTGACGAGATAGTGCGGGCCATGCTGCGGCTGCGCGCCGCCGGCGTCGCCCACGGGGCCCTCGGCAGCGACACCATCATCGTCTCGGATCAGGGCATCTGCATCCGTGACTTCCGCCGCGCGTCCGCCTCGGCTCCGGATAGCCGGCTGGACAGCGACATGGCGGCCGCGCTGGGCGCGATGGCCGTGCGGGCAGGCGCCGAGCGCACGGCCGCGGCGGCCGCCCGGGTCCTCGATCCTGGTACCGCCCGCGGCGCCCTGGTCCACCTGCAGCGCTCGGCGCTGGACCCAGGCACCGTGGCCGCGCTCCAGCACCACAAGGGTCTGCTCCCGCAGCTGCGCTCGGCGGTGGCCAGAGGGACCGGGATCGAGATGCCGCAGCTGGCGGAGGTCAAACGTGTCAGCTGGACCAACCTGCTGTTCGGTCTGGGTTCGCTGATCGGCATCTGGCTGATCATCGGCGTCCTGTCCGGCGCGGGCAGCGCGCTGGAGGCCATCAAGGGCGCCAGCTGGGGGTGGGTGGCGCTGGCGTTCGTCGTCGCTCAGCTCACGGTGCTGGCCGAAGCCTGGGTCCTGCTGGGCGCCGCCGCCGGCCAGCTGCCGTTCGGGCGGTGCGTCGCGCTGGAGGTGTCCAATGACTTCACCGTGCTGGTCGGCGGCGACGTCGCCGTGTTCGCGCTGCGGGTCAGGTTCTTCCAGCGCCAGGGGTATGACGCGGCGACCGCGGTGAGCGCCGGAGCCATCGCGTCCACGGCGTGGTGGATCGTCAAGGGCGTGCTGTTCCTCATCGCCCTCCCGTTCGCCGCCGGGACGTTCCACGCCTCGTCGGCCTCCGGCGGCAACCAGAAGATTGCCTGGATCGTCCTGGTGGTCGTCCTGGCCGCGGGGATCGCCGCCGCGGTGGTCGCCCTGGTGCCGCGGCTGCGCCGGCTGGCCAGCAGCAAGGTCCGCCCGCAGCTGGTGAACATCTGGGCCAACGTCAAGGCCATCGCCGCCGAGCCGCGCAAGATCGTTTACATCCTGGCCGGCGAGCTTGTCAATTCTTCTTCTGTGTGAGCTAGGGCCGGCCGGCCTTGTGCGACTTCTGGGCGATAACTGCCGCCAGGTTGCCGCCCGCACCGGCGGCCGCCGCGATCAGCGGGACCCGCGTGCCGATGAGCTGCTCCAGGT
>JBOHCO010001081.1:0-3662 GCA_050698895.1 Streptosporangiaceae bacterium | reverse complement strand
CGATGACCACGAGCCAGACCGGGATCAGCCACAGGTAACCGCGCGGCAGCTTGCTGGATGGACCGCGGACCAGGGCGGTGAACGTCTCGTCCCGTATAGCCGGCGTACCCGGCGTCTCTGGGGTTTCTGGCGTACCCGGTGCCTCTGGTGTTACTGGCGCATCCGGTGTCTCCGGCGTATCCCCTGTGTCCGGCGTATCCCCTGTGTCCGGCGTATCCAGTGCATCCCGCGTATCCAGTGCATCCCGTGTAACCTGCGCATCCACGGCAAGCCTCCCGCCTGGGTCCCTACCGAGATGGTCAGCTATCACGGGCCTCTACGGCAAGAGGGATAGGCCTACCAGCGATCGGATGCGCCCCAGCGAGCCCTTGGGCGCCCGCCCCTTAGCCCTCGTCAGGGCGCCAGGGGAGGCGGATGGGGCTGGCCGGGCGGCCCTGGGTGAGCAGCGTGCGCATCAGGCCGGCCAGGCCGATGGGGTAGACCAGGTCGGTGGTGGCGGCCAATTCGTCGACGGTCCACCAGCGGTGACCGATGATCAGCGACCGCTCCAGGTCCTCCTGCCGGCTGGTGTCGACGGCGGTGTCGGCGACGCGGAGCCAGAAGTAGGAGTCGTGGGCGTCGAAGACCTGGCCGTCGGCCGACCACTGGCCCTCGCTGCAGGCCACCACCGGGCCCAGCTCGCCCAGGCCGGCGGTCATGCCGGTCTCCTCGTGCAGCTCACGAGCGGCCGCCTCGGCCACCGACTCGCCGGGGTGCACGCCGCCGCCGGGGGTGAGCCAGGCCAGGCCCTCCGTGCCCCGGAACTGGAACAGCAGCAGCGCGTCATCGGGCCCGACCACCAGCACGCGCGCCGCCGGCCGGGCCCTGGGCTTAACGTCCATACCGGGCAGGCTAACTCGCCCATTGCCCGGCCATTTAATATGAACGGCTTAATATGAACGGCCGAAGACCAGCCGCTTGCCGTAGGCCGACGGCCGCCCGCAGCGCACGCACGGCCCCGACTCCGGCTCGCCGTCCAGCGGGATGCAGCGCGCCGTGGCCGTGGTCTCGGCCTTGATCTCGTCCTCGCAGGCCTGGTCGCCGCAGTGCAGCGCCAGCGCCCAGCCCACCGCCACCGCGGCCGTGAAGTCGGCCCAGGTGTCGGCCCGGACCGTCCGCTCGTCCCGGAAGTCGGTCGCCCGGCGCAGCAGCATCTCCTGAACGGCGGTCAGCTCGAACGACAGCCGGGCCACCGCCGAGTCCAGCGACACCGGCTCCTTCGCGGTCCGCCCGCCGTCGGCGGGCTGACGGTCGTAGTTCAGCCGCCGGGCCATCAGCACCGTCCCCGCCGCCAGGTCGCGCGGGCCCAGCTCCAGCCGGATCGGGACCCCGCGCAGCTCCCAGTCGTTGAACTTGAACCCCGGCGACAGGTGAGTCCGGTCGTCCACGTGCACCCGGATGTCCTTGCGGCGCAGCCGGCCAGCCAGGTCCTGAGCCGCCGTCAGCACCGCCTCCTCTTGATCGCCGCGGCCGATGGGCACGATCACGACCTGATAGGGGGCCAGGTTCGGCGGCATGATCAGGCCCGTGTCGTCGCCGTGAGTCATGATCACGCCACCGATCATCCGGCTGCTCATGCCCCACGACGTGGTGTGGCAGAACGTCACCTCGTCGTTCTGGGCCGTGTACTGGATGTCGAAGGCCCGGGCGAAGTTGGTGCCCATGAAGTGCGAGGTGCCCGCCTGGAGCGCCCGCCCGTCGCGCATCATCGCCTCGATCGTGAACGTTCGCTCGGCGCCCGCGAACCGCTCGCCCGGTGTCTTCTCCCCGGCGATCACCGGCATCGCCGCCGTGTCGACGACCAGCGCCCGGTAGAACTCCAGAGCCAGCATCGTCTCGTTCATCGCCTCTTCGGCGTTCGCGTGCGCCGTGTGGCCCTCCTGCCACAGGAACTCGGTGGTTCGCAGCAGCATCCTCGGGCGCAGCTCCCAGCGCACCACGTTGGCCCACTGGTTGAGGAGCATCGGCAGGTCCCGGTGGGAGCCGATCCAGCGGGACATCAGCTCGCCCACGATCGTCTCCGAGCTGGGCCGGATGATCAGCGGCTCGTCCAGGTCCTTGCCGCCCGCGTGGGTGACCACGGCCAGCTCCGGCGCGAAGCCCTCGACGTGCTCCGCCTCCCGCTTCATGTAGCTCTCCGGGATGAGCAGCGGGAAGTAGGCGTTGACGTGGCCGGTCTCCTTGATCCGGCGGTCCAGGTCGGACTGGAGCAGCTCCCACAGGCGGTAGCCATACGGTCGGATGACCATCGTGCCGCGCACCGGGCCCCGGTCGACGAGCTCGGCCTTGAAGACCAGCTCGTTGTACCAGGCCGAGAAATCCTCGCTCTGGGGGGTTACCCCGTGCTGTGCACCGGGGTTTGCTGCCCTGCGGTGTGAAGTACCGCGCTCGTCGCGTGCCATGGCGGTCAGGCTAGCGGCGAGCCGAGGGCTCGCCGAGTGGTTTTACGCTCCCGCGCGAGTCGCGGAATGGGGCGTTGAACAGCCAGAAAGGCCGATGAGGTGGCAGGGGTCCTCGGAGGTAACGCATGATTGAGTGACTTTGCTCGGGCGCCAGCGCCGTGTCAGCCACAGGAGCCACTCACTACATGAGCACTGGATCGCCTCGGGATCAGGAGGAACTCGCCTGGCGCGAGACTCGTGATTCCGGCGGCGCCGGGGGCCAGAGCGACGACGAGGACCTGGACTGGATCCGGTATCTGACCGGAGGCGGGTCCGGCTCAGGCAGCGATTTTTCTTCGGATGAGGCGCCGCGACGGTCGGTGCGGGCCCGGTTCGCGCGCAAGTCTTCCGGTGAGCCGGAGTCTGGCGGGCCGTCGGAGGGCGATCCCGGCCCTCCGGCCGCGGAGCCACCGGGACGCGGGCGCGCGCGGGGGCGGTCGGCCGGTCCCGAGCCG
The DNA here is from genome assembly GCA_050698895.1 of Streptosporangiaceae bacterium. GTDB lineage: Bacteria > Actinomycetota > Actinomycetes > Streptosporangiales > Streptosporangiaceae > DASUBV01. Next base: position 727 of record JBOHCO010001081.1, on the reverse strand, counting down.
GAGGCCGCGGCCCCGCACCGGGAGGACCGCGGGCGGGGTCATCAGCGCCGGGGTGAGCGGCACCAGGACGAGCGGCAACAGGGTGAGCGGCAACAGGGTGAGCGGCAACAGAGTAAGCGGCAACAGGGTGAGCGGCAACCGGGTGAGCGGCAACCGGCGGATGCCGGGCCGGCCGAGCCGGTTCCTGGCGGGGGGCACGACCGCGGCTGGCCGGATCCGCGCGGCGGCGGGGCCCAGCGCAGCGGCTGGGGTGCCGACCCGCGTGACGTTGTTCCGCGTCCGGATGACCCGCGTCAGGGCGGCGGGTGGGGTCACGGTGATCCCCGTCCGTCCGGCCCGCCTGCGCCTCCGCCTCCGCCTCAGGACGATGGCCGGGGTCACACTGGGCCGCATCGTCCCGGGCAACGTCGGCCTGGGGCGCAAGGTGCGGACGGCCGAGGGGGTCCGCGGGCGGATGCTGAGTTCGTGCCGGGCGGGCTGCCGGGGTTCCGGCCGGACCTGAGTTCGGAGCCGGCGAGGGACGACCCGCGCGATCTGGCTGATCCTCGCGATGTGGCCCGCGGCCGGCGCGGGGCCGAGCCTGGTGCGCAGGGGTACGGCGCTGGGCCGGATGATCGTGGGCCGGGTGGTAGCGGGCCGGATGGCCGTGGGCTGGATGGCCGTGGGCTGGATGGCCGTGGGCCGGATGGCCGTGGGCTGGATGGCCGCGGGCTGGATGGTCGCGGGC
>JBOHCO010001080.1:0-2428 GCA_050698895.1 Streptosporangiaceae bacterium | reverse complement strand
GCTGAGCGGCTGGGCGCTGGGTGCGCGGACCCTGGTCATCAGCCGGGTGGCGACGGACGGCGACAGCACGCCCTCGCCCCTGGCCGCGGCCCGGACGGCCCGGAGCAGCTCGGCCCGCGGGGCGTCCTTCAGCAGGTACCCGGTGGCGCCGGCCTCGATGGCGGGCAGCACGTAGCTGTCGGTGTCGTAGGTGGTCAGCACCAGCACCCTGGCCGTGCTGCCCAGCCGGGCCAGCTCGGCCAGCGCGCCGAGGCCGTCCAGGCCGGGCATGCGCAGGTCCATGAGGATGACGTCCGGCCGGAGCATCCCGGCCAGCCGGACCGCGGCCGCGCCGTCGGCGGCCTCGCCGACCACCTCGAAGCCGGGGTCGCGGGCGAACATGCCGCTCAGCCCGTCGCGGACCACGGGATGATCGTCGGCGATCAGCAGCCGGATCGGCGGGTCCGCCTCGCGGGCGTCGCCACCGGGCGCGCTCACGCCGGGCACCCGGCGGCCGGGCGGGCGGGGACGCAGGCGGAGATGACCGTCCCGGCGCCCGGCTCGGACTCAATCTCCAGGGTCCCTGACACGCCCTCGATGCGCTCACGCATGGCGACCAGCCCGAATCCGCCCTCGGGCCGGGGGCCGACCGGAAGCGGCCCGCCTGCTACCCCGACGCTGACCGCCGCCGTGCCGACGCCGGCGGGCACGAACCCCCGGCCGTCGTCACGCACGTCGAGGGCCACCGCCTGCTCCAGGTAGGACAGGGTGAGCGCCACGGTGCTGGCCCGCGCGTGCCGGGCCACGTTGGCCAGCGCCTCCTGCGCCGTCCGCAGCAGCACGAACTCAGCCTCGGGCCGCACCGGGCGGGCGGTGCCGGTCGTCGTCACCTGGACGGGTATCCCGTGCAGGGCCGTCCAGCGCTCGGCCACGTCGGCCAGCGCGTCGCTCAGCCGGGCCGCCTCCAGCGGCTCGGGCCGCAGCGCGTCCACCGACCGGCGGGCCTCGGTCAGGCTCTCCCTGGCCAGCCCGGCTGCGGCGGCGAAGTGGCGCTCCCACTCGGCGGGCTCCTCGCGGGCCTGCTCGGCCGCCTGGAGCTGGGTGATAATCCCGGTCAGGCCCTGGGCCAGGGTGTCGTGGATCTCGCGCGCCATCCGCTGCCGCTCATCCAGGATCCCGGCCTCCCTGGCCTGGGTCAGCAGCTGCTCGTGCAGGCCCGCGTTCTCGGCCAGCGTGGCCTCGAGCCGGCGGTTGGCCGCGCTCAGCTCGGTCATCGCCTGCTTGCGCTCATCTCCCTGGATGTCGCCCTGGTAGTCACTCCAGGCCAGCCCGCACATCGGCACCACGTTCGCGGCCAGCACCGCCAGGTAGATGATCAGGCCAAGGGGGGTCCCCATGTTCACCCCATAGGACTGGGCGGTGCCGGCCAGGATCGCGATCGCCGCCACCCCGCCCAGCCGCCACGGCCAGCGCAGGACGGCGAACGTGTAGAGATAGCCGGGGAGGGTGAGGAACCCGAACCAGGGATCCCGCACCACCAGCACCGCCATGACCACGTACAGGCCGGCCCAGAACACCGCCATCGGCCGCTGCCGCAGCCGCCAGGCGGGGTGCAGCGTGAACATCCACAGCATCCACGCCGCCGCGAGCGCGCACAGGGCCAGGTCGATGAGCAGGGATTCGCCGGTCCCGTGCTTAACCACCACGGTGTAGAGGGCCAGCAAGCCCAGGATCACGTAGGGCAGCACGGTGACCGCCGGGAGCAGCCGTCGCCCCCGTGAGTCCAGGTGCAACAGCGGCATCTCGTTGCTGAGCAGTGTCTGCGGTACTGGCATCGACCCCACGACCCCGAGCGAACCTTACTTCCAGCGGAACAATTTAGCCGCTGCCAGGCCGAACACCGCCAGGTACGCGGCCATGGTGATCAGCTGGAGCGGGTGCGGCCAGTGGCCCAGCCAGGCATCCTGGAGCGCCTGAACCGCGGCCCCGAGCGGGGTGGCATGGCTAAGGTGGCGCAGGAAGGACGGCATCACCGGGATCGGGAAGAACAGCCCGGCGAAGAACATCAGCGGGAAGAACAACACCGTCCCGATGGCCTGGGCGGCCTGGGCGGTCGGTGACACCGCGGCGATGAAGAGGCCGACGCAGATCAGCGCGGCGGCGGCGAGCAGCGCGGCGAGGATGAAGCCGACCGGCTGCCGGGGCAGGAACACCCCGTACCCGATCCTGGCCACCCCGACGATCAGGACCACCGTGATCGCCACCACGGCCAGGTAGGCCAGCAGCTGGGCGCCGATCACCCGGCCCGCGCCCGCCGGGGTGGTCTGGAGACGGCGCAGGACGCCCTTGTCGCGGTAGTCGGCCAGCACCATCGGCAGGGCGGTGAGCGCGATGATCGTCAGCGAGTACGCGATCAGGATCGGCACGTAGGCGTCGAACAGGCTGTGCC
>JBOHCO010001079.1:0-4871 GCA_050698895.1 Streptosporangiaceae bacterium | reverse complement strand
GAGGCGGGCAAGCGCGTCGGCATCGCCAGGGCCGCGATCCGGCAGGCGCTCACCGAGCGGCAGTCCGAGCTGGAGGCCGAGCGCGACCGGCGGGTGCTGGTCGAGGAGGCCGTCGACGTCACGCTGCCGTGGGACCGGCGGCCGGGCGGGGCCCGGCACCCGGTGACCACCGTCGCCGAGCGGCTGACCGACGTCTTCGTGAACATGGGCTACGAGGTCGCCGAGGGCCCCGAGGTCGATGACGAGTGGTACAACTTCGACGCCCTGAACTTCCCGCCCGATCACCCGGCGCGGGAGATGTACGACACCATGTTCGTGGCCGCGCCCGACGGCACCGAGCGGTCCGGCGTCGTGCTGCGCACCCACACCTCGCCGGTGCAGATCCGGGCCATGCTGGAGCGGCCGCTGCCGCTCTACGTGGTCAGCCCCGGCAAGTGCTTCCGCACCGACACCCTGGACGCCACGCACAGCCCGGTCTTCCACCAGATCGAGTGCCTGGCCGTGGACGAGGGCCTGACCATGGCCGACCTGCGCGGGGCGATCCGCGCGTTCGTCGACGCCATGTTCGGCGAGGGGCTGCGGACCCGGCTGCGGCCGGACTACTTCCCGTTCACCGAGCCGTCCGCCGACGTGTCCATGGAGTGTCACGTCTGCCGCGGTGCCTCGACCAGGCCGGGCGGGGCGCCCTGCCGGGTGTGCCGGTCGCAGGGCTGGATCGAGATCGCCGGCTGCGGGATGGTCAATCCCCGCGTGCTGGTCGCCTGCGGCATCGACCCGGACCGGTACAGCGGCTTCGCCTTCGGCCTGGGCATCGAGCGCTCGCTGATGATCCGCGACGGCGTGACCGACATCCGGGACACCCTCGAGGGTGACGTGCGGTTCAGCCGGGCATTCGGACTGGAGGCGTGATGCGGATTCCCCTGTCCTGGCTGCTGGAGTACGCGGCGATCGGGTCGGGCGGCGTCGACGGCGTGGACGCGGACGACGTGGCCCGCCGGCTGACCGCGTGCGGCCTGGAGATCGAGTCGGTCGAGCGCGTCGGCTACGACATCACGAACGTCGTCGTGGCCGAGGTGCTGGAGGTCGAGGAGCTGACCGGCTTCCGCAAGCCCGTCCGGTACTGCCAGGTCTCCACCGGCGACGGCCAGGAGCGGCACGTCATCTGCGGGGCGACCAACTTCTCGGCCGGCGACCGGGTGCCGCTGGCGCTGCCGGGCGCCACGCTGCCCGGCGGGTTCGAGATCGGGGCCCGCAAGACCTACGGCAAGATCTCCGAGGGGATGATCTGCTCCGCCGCCGAGCTGGCCCTGGGCGATGATCACTCGGGCATCATGGTGCTCGCCTCAGACGCGCCCCTGGGTACCGACTTCGTTGCGTACGGTGGCCTGCGCGACCTTGTTATGGATGTGAATGTCACCCCGGACAAGGGCTATGCGCTCTCGGTCCGGGGCGTGGCCAGGGAGCTGGCGATCTCCTACGGCGTCGCCTACACCGACCCGGCGGATGCGGGGCTGCCGCCGTACGTGAACCGGATCTCCGACGAGGTCTGGCCGGCCAGCATCGAGGACCCGACGGCCTGCGACCGGTTCGTGCTGCGCGAGGTGCGCGGCATCGACCCGGCCGTGCCGACCCCGCTGCGCATGCTGGTCCGGCTGGCCAGGGCCGGGCAGCGCGGCGTGTCGCTGGCCGTGGACGTCACGAATTACCTGATGCTGGAGCTCGGCCAGCCGCTGCACGCGTTCGACCGGGACCGGCTGACCGGGCCGATCGTGGTGCGCCGGGCCCGGCCGGGGGAGCGGCTGGAGACGCTGGACCACGTGGTCCGCGACCTGAACCCCGAGGACATCCTGATCACCGACTCCTCGGGCCCGATCTCGCTGGCCGGCACCATGGGCGGGCTGGCCACCGAGGTCACCGATTCCTCGCGCGAGCTGGTCATCGAGGCGGCGCACTTCTCGGCCCGCGGCACGGCCCGGAGGAGCCGGCGGCACAAGCTCGGCTCCGAGGCCTCGGCGAGGTTCGAGCGCGGCGTGGACCACGAGCTCCAGCTGCGCGCCTCGGCCAGGGCCGTGGCCCTGCTCAGCGAGCTGGCCGGCGGCCTGGTGGTGGAGGGCTGCTCCTACGCCAGAGCGCCCATCGCCGAGGTCTCCATCGTGATGGCCGCCGACTACCCCGACCAGGTGGCCGGCATGGTCTACGGGCTCGGCACCGTGATCCGGCGGCTGGAGCAGGTCGGCTGCCAGGTCACCCAGTCCGCCGCCGGGACACCCGAGGCGGCCACGGTCGCGGACGGCGGCGGCGCGCACGCCCGGCACGACCACGGCCGGCACGACCGGTCGGGGAACGTGCTCACGGTCGTGCCGCCGTCCTGGCGCCCCGACCTGACCGACCCGGCCGACCTGGCCGAGGAGGTCATCCGGCTGGAGGGCTACGAGCAGATCCCGGTCCGCGAGCCGCGCGCCACGGCCGGCCGCGGGCTGACCGAGCGGCAGCGGCTGCGCCGCACCACCGGGCGCTCGCTGGCCGCCGCCGGCTTCGTCGAGGCCATCAGCTACCCGTTCGCGTCGCCCGCCGACTTCGACCGGCTGCTGCTGCCCGCCGAGGACCCGCGGCGCCGGGCGGTGGCCCTGGCCAACCCGCTCAGCGACGACGAGCCGCTGCTGCGCACCGTGCTGCTGCCCGGCCTGCTGCGGGTGCTGGGGCGCAACATCGGCCGCGGCTTCACCGACCTCGGGCTGTTCGAGACCGGGCTGGTGTTCCGGTCCGGCCCCGACGGCCCGAAGGTTGCGCCCATGCCCGGCGTGGACCAGGCGCCCAGCCCCGAGGTGCTGGGCCAGCTCGAGGCCGCGCTGCCCGATCAGCCGCTGCACCTGGCCGTGGTGCTGGCCGGAGACCGCGAGCTGTCCGGCTGGTGGGGAACCGGCCGGCGGGCCGGCTGGGCTGACGCCATCGAGGCCGCCCGGCAGGTTCTCGAGGTCAGCCGGGTCCGCTTCGAGGTCCGTGCCGACCAGCAGGAGCCCTGGCATCCGGGCCGCTGCGCCGCGCTGATCGTGCACGGCGAGGGCGATCACGAGTGGCTGGCCGGGCACGCCGGCGAGCTGCACCCGCGGGTCACGGCGGCGTTCGGGCTGCCTGCCCGGACCGCCGCCGCGGAGCTGGACATGTCGGTGATCGAGACGGCCGCCGGGCTGCTCGGCCCGGTGCAGGCCCCGGAGATCTCCGGCTACCCCGTGGCCACCCAGGACGTCGCGCTGATCGTGGCCGACACGGTGCCCGCCGGCGACGTGGCCGCGGCGCTGGCCGCCGGGGCGGCGCAGGCGGCGGGGGCGACGGACGCGACTGGGGGCGCGGGGGACATCGTGCTGGAGGATTTGCGGCTGTTCGACGTCTACACCGGCGACCAGGTCGGCGAGGGGCGCAAGTCGCTGGCCTACACCCTGCGGTTCCGGGCCCCGGACCGGACCCTCACCGCCGACGAGGCCAGCCAGACCCGCGAGGCGGCGGTCGCCGAGGCCGCCCGCCGCACCGGCGCCGTCCTCCGCAGTTCGTAGCCGGCCCGCGGCCGCGCCAGCCCGCGCGGCGCGGCCCCGGCGCGACTCCCGCCCGCCCGGCGCGAGCCCCGGCCGCCCTGCCCAAGGGCCGGACCGGATCCCCGCTTTCGGCCGCCCGTAAAGAGGGCCTTCATGATCACGGAAATCGGTCCGCGATAGTAGCGAATGGACTTCCGGGATCATGAACCGCGCCTTTCGGCCCGGCCGGAGCACGCGATCCGCCCGCCCGCAACCTGGCCTGGCCCGGCCCGGCCGGGTGGCACACATCGGCAGCGACGCTGGGGCGTTAGCAACGGGACACCCACAGCCGAGGGATCGCTGAGCGCTGCCCCACGCGCACCTCGGGTCACACGGGGCGCAGGGCGGCAGTGGCGTGCGGGGCGCGGGTCGTGGCGGGCGGTCCGGTTAGCTCGGGGTGGGGAGGACGGCGAGGATCTCGGCGCCGCTGCGGGTGCAGCGGGAGGCCCGGCCGGTCTTGAGCACCTCGGGCGTCGGGTAGACGCGGCACTGCCAGCCGCCCACGTTGACCGGGCCGCTGCCGCCCGCGCCCGGCCCCTTGCCGTCGAGGATCGCCCTGCGGTACTCGTGCTCCACGGACATGGCCGCCGAGCAGCCCACCTGGCCCTTGGTGATCTCCACCTTGACCGGCACGTTGGCGGGCGTGCGGGCCGTGCCGCACTGGGTGACCGCTGGCTGATGGGTGCCGCCGGCGGCCGTCTTGTGCCCGGACGGGCCGCAGGCCGCGGCCGCGAGGCCGACCGCCGTGACCAGCAAGGCAAGCCTGACCGGCACCGGGAGCCTGACCGGCGCCAGGAGCCTGACCGGCACTGGAAGCCTGAGCGGCACCGGGAGCCTGAGCGGCACCGGAAGCCTGAGCGGCACCGGGAGCCTGAGCGACACAGGGAGCCGCAGGGAAACGTCGCTCAGGGACCAGCGCGGATGCATGTGCGATCTCCCTTCCGGGGGATCATCATGCCGCGTCGGCTCACGCTGGCCCAACCCGGCCTGGATAACCGCCATGACGCCCCGTCCCAAGGTTTGCATATTCACAACGACCATTGCATACTAATTCAGCAACGTGGCCATCGTGGTCACGCGGCCATCGTGGTCACGCGGCTGTCGGGCAGCGTGGCTGTCGGGCAGCGTGGCCGCCGGGGCAGCGTGGCGCCGAGGCAGCGTGCTCGTCGGGCAGCGGGCCTGTCGAAGCGGCTTGACCGGCCGGGCCGCGGGCCTGGCGAGCGGGACGGCAGGCAGATAGCGGTTATAGCGGACAGCGGGATATAGCTGGAGGTTGCATGGGCGCGCGGGTCGCGGTGGCCG
>JBOHCO010001078.1:0-4648 GCA_050698895.1 Streptosporangiaceae bacterium | reverse complement strand
GCGCCACCGGTCCCGCCACCGGTCCCGCCACCGGTCCCGCCACCGGTCGCGCTGTCAGTCGCGCCGTCAGCCGGGCCGCCGGACGGGGGCGCGTCGATCAGCCGCCGGGCGAACCGGGCCTGCGGGCTCAGCGCGGCCAGCGCCGCGCACAGTTCGTCGGCCGCCGCGCTCAGCCCGTCCGCGCCCAGGGCGGGCAGGCCGTCGAGGATGAACACCGCGCTGGTGGTGGCATCGGTGATGCGGGTGCGGGTGCACTGGCGCCAGTTCCAGCGTCGGCAGGTCACGCCCTTGTCGTCGCGCCAGACCACCTCGCCGGGGTCGGGATGCTCGACCGCGGGCGCGCCGTTCGCGGTGGTGTCGAAGTCCTCGGCGCCGGTCGCGCGGACCAGGCCGGCCGGCCCGGCGTAGGCGGCGCGGTCCTCGCCGCCCACCGGCAGCAGGCCGCCGACCGAGACCGCGTTGTAGGCGTCGGTGATGCGGTCCACCCGCGGCAGCCCCGCGTCCAGCCGCCGCAGCAGCGCCTCCACGCTGGGCCGGGTGCGCTGCGGCTTGGCCCCGAACGCGCGATAGGCGTCCCGCCAGTGGCTGACCTGGGCCAGGTCCTCGGGCGGGCGGCCTGCCAGAGCGGCGGTGACCCTGGCCTGAGCGGCGGTCAGCAGGGCGTCGCTGGCGGCGTCACTCGGGCCGGGCCGCAGGCCGTCCGCGGCGACCAGCAGCGCGGCGTAGCCGGGGTATAGCGCGAACACCTCGGCCTCGACGCGGGCCCGCGCCAGCCACGGCCCGGCTGGCTCGGCCGGCTCGTAGTTCTCGGTCGGCTCGGGATAACGCGGACTGGTCATGGCGCGGGCTGGCCCTTCGGGTTGCTGGCGGGCAGGTGCACGGTCATGAGCAGCTCGGCGCCGCCCGGGCCGCCCTGGTAGGAGTGGCTCACGTCGGCCGCGAACGTCGCCGTCATGCCGTCGCCGACCGGGTGCTCGGTGCCGTCCACGGTGATCACGGCGCGGCCGCCGATGACCGTGACCGTCTCGACGAACCCGGCCGGGTGCGGATGGCTGTCGTACAGCTCGCCGGGGCCGAGGTGCCAGCGCCACAGCTCCACCGGCGCCGCGGTCTGCGTGGTGAGCAGGAGGCGGGCGGTGCCGCCGCCCGCGCCCCGCCACAGCGGCTCGACGGCGGCGGCGTCCCTGATCACCACCTGGCGGGCCGGGGACTGCTCGACCAGCGTGGACAGCGAGACGCCCAGGGCATCGGCGATGCGGACCAGGGTGGCCAGGTTCGGGTTCGCGGCGGCGTTCTCCAGCGCGACCAGGGCGCCCTTGCTCACCCCCGCGCGGGCGGCCAGCTGATCCGCCGACAGGCCGCGGCTGTGCCGCAGCCCCCTGACGGTTCCGGCGACCGCCGACATCACCGCCGGACCGGAAGGATCGGCCGGGTCGGCCCGGTCGGCCGAGCGGTCATTTTGTTGCACCATGCGGTCAGTATATGTTGTAGCGGTGCTCGCTGTCCTGCTGGCCGTGGCCAGTTCGCTGTCTTACGGGGTGTCCGACTTCGTCGGCGGCCTGGCCACGCGCACGTCCCCGGTGCTGCGCGTCTGCGCGGTGACCCTGCCGGTCAGCCTGGCCGCCGAGGCCGGGCTGCTGCTCGTGCTCGGCGCCCGCTGGCCGGCCGCCGCGCTGGCCTGGGGCGCCGCCGCCGGGGTGGCCTCCTCGGCGGCGTTCGCGCTGCTCTACCAGAGCCTGGCCCTCGGCCCCATGGGCATCCTGTCGCCGGTCACCGCCGTCGTCTCCGCGGTGCTGCCCGCCGCCGTGGGCCTGGCCGAGGGGGAGCGGCTGAGCACCGCCGGCGCGGTCGGCATCGTGCTGGCCATCGCCGCCGTGGCCGCGGTCAGCGCCACCGCGGGCGAGCGCGGCCGCCGGCCCAGCCCGGTGGCGCTGGGCCTGGCCATCGCCGCGGGCGTGGCCATCGCCGCTCAGCTCGTCTGCCTGAGCAAGACCCCGCACGACAGCGGCGTGGCCCCGCTGGTCGTCTGCCGGGCCGTCTCCACGATCGTGCTGCTGACCGCAGCCGGCTGGCGGCGCCGCCGGCTGGCCCCGGCCGGACCGGGGACGACCCGGCTCGCCGTGGTCAGCGGCCTGTTCGACGCGGCCGCCAACGTGACGTTCCTGCTCGCGGTCCGCAGCGGCAGCCTGGTCGTCGTGGCGGTGATCACCGCGCTGTACCCCGGATCGACGGTGCTGCTGGCCCGCCGGGTGCTGGGCGAGCGGCTGACGGGCACCCAGGTCGCCGGGCTGCTCGTCGCCGCCGTGGCCGTCGCGCTGCTGGCGGTCAGCTAGCGCTTCCGCGGAAGCAGTGAATGTAAGTGCGTGAGGAAGGCGTGCGACGTTTCCGCGGAAACGCCAAGGGACATCAACCGAGCCCAGCCGCCGAGCCGGTCCCAGTCAGCTTGACCTCAAGCGCGGTGGAGGTTGCACGATAGGCCGCATGGAGCGGGCCAGTTTCGATGTGCTGTCCTTTCTCGCCGAGCCCGGCCGCCCGGCCAGCGTCGCCACCGTCACCGGCCGCGGGCGGCCCGCGCTGGCCATGATGTGGTTCACCGTCGAGGACGGCCGGGTCTGGTTCCACACGCCGCGGGACGAGCCCGCGCCGTTCCTGCGGGCCGCCGGGCGGAGCGAGCCGGTCGCGGTGATGGTCGCCACGTTCAGCCCGCCGGGCGACGTGCGCCAGGTGCGGATGACCGGCACGGCCCGCCTGGCGGACAGGGACGACACCAGGGTCCGCCGTATCTACGACCGTTACGTGCCGGAGTGGACGCCCGACTGGGAGCACCAGGCGACGTCGGAGGGCTACTGCCTGTGGTCCATGTCCCCCGACCAGGGCATGGCCGTGGCCTACCCCGGCCTGACCGGCGGCCCGCCGTTCTACTGGTCCGGCGCTGACACCTTTCAGGGCCTCGGAACCGATCAAGAATGGGATTAACAATGAATCCCGGTGTGGAATGCATTCTGAGCACCGCAGTGGGTACCGTCATGACATGACGACGCAGATCGCCGTGCGGCTGCCCGACGAGATGGTGGAGTTCCTGGACCGGCTCGTCACCGAGGGCCAGGCGCCGAGCCGGGCCGCCGTGGTCGAGCAGGCCCTGGCCAGGGAGATCCGCCGGCGGATCGCGGCCAGGGACGCCGAGATCCTGGCCGCCGCCGGCCCGGACCGAGACCTGGACGGCCTGGCGGACTACGCCGCGGGCACGCCCATGGACCTGGGCTAGTGCGGCCGGTCCACGCCGCCTGGCTTGACCGGGACCGGCCGGTGGTGGTCATGACCAGGGAACTGGTGCGCCCGCACCTGACCAGGGTGACGGTGGCGCCGATCACGAGTACCGCGCGCGGCCTGTCGACGGAGGTCGTCGTGGGGCTGGCCAACGGCCTGGAGCAGGAGGGCGTGATCAGCTGCGATGACATTGTCACGGTGCCGAGGACGGCCCTGGGCCGGCAGCTTGGCTACCTGCTGCCCGGCCAGGAGGCCGCGCTGACCGCGGCGATCCGGGCCGCGTTCGACCTGGACTAGCCGCGGACTAGCCGGCGAGGCACTCAGCCCGAACGCTTGGCACGGTGATCTGGCAAGTACCGGGTGCGGGGCGGTGCACGGGCGAGGAGGGCCATGGCCTCAGACGCGGAGCTGATCGGGAGGTCACTGGCCGGCGACGGGGAAGCCTTCGTCGAGGTGGTCTGCCGTCACGAGGCTGCGGTGGGGGCCTATCTGACCCGCCGGGCGGGCCGGGAGGTGGCCGAGGAACTGCTCGGCGAGGTGTGGGCCGCGGCCTTCGGGTCGCGGGCGAACTACGACCGCTCCTTCCCTGACGCCCGTCCGTGGCTGTTCGGCGTGGCGCTGAACACGCTTCGGCGGCACTGGCGGACCCGGCGGGCCGAGGATCCGGTGCCCGACGTGACCAGCCTGGCCGGCGGGTGGGACCCCTGGCCGGCGGTGGACGAGCGAATCGACGGCGCGGCCGTGCTGCGGACCGCCCTGGCCCATCTCCGGCCGCAGGAGCAGGAGGTCCTGACCCTGGTCGCGTGGGAGGGCCTGACCATCGCCGACGCGGCCCGGACGCTCGGCATCCCGGCGGGAACGGCTCGCCGTCTGCTGCACCAGGCGCGCCTGGCGCTGCGGGCCACGCCGGCGATGGTGGCGCTACTGGCCAAGGTCAGCACGGTGAAAGAGGCGAAATGAACGACGAGATAGGGCTAGTCGGCCGGCTGCGGGACGTGGAGCCCCTGCCGGCTGAGGCTTTCGAGCGGGCCAGGCGCGTCCTGCGCGCCGCGATGGCCGCCGCCGGGAACCCCGGGCCGCCGCCGGCACCGGCTCCGCCCCTGCCCCCGGCCCGGCCCCGCCGCCGCGCGCGGACCCTGGCCACCTGGAGCACGGCCGCCATCGGCATCGCCGCGGCCGCGGTGGCGGTGACGCTGATCGCCGCGCCGTCGACCCAGCCCAGGGTGCCCGCCCGGCACCCGCTGGTCGGTGGCCTGGGGGCGCCGGGCCGCGGAGCCGATCCCGCGCCTACCCCAGGATCGCGGCCCGGCCAGGTCCAGCCCGCCTATAGCTGGACTCCTGTCAACCGGCTGAACGGCGTCGCCGCGGTCTCGGCGCGTGA